>DASXCN010000053.1:0-1944 GCA_036491155.1 Solirubrobacteraceae bacterium
CCCGACGCGATCTTCGTCGCCGTCTTGCGCAGCACGGTGCCGAGGTCGCGCTCGAGCTGGCGGACGCCGGCCTCACGCGTGTACTCGGTGGTCACGGTCTCCAGGATCTCGTCGGAGACCTCGACCTCCTCGGTCCGCAGACCGTTGCGCTCCAGCTGGCGCGGCCACAGGTAGCCGCGGGCGATCGCCACCTTCTCGCTCGTTGTGTAGCCGTCGAAGCGGATGACCTCCATCCGGTCCAGCAGCGGGCCGGGGATGGTGTCGGCCACGTTGGCGGTCGCGATGAACATCACGCCCGACAGGTCCAGCTCGAGGTCGAGGTAGTGGTCGCGGAACGAGTGGTTCTGCGCCGGGTCCAGGACCTCCAGCAGGGCCGCCGACGGGTCGCCGCGCCAATCGGCGCCGACCTTGTCGACCTCGTCGAGCATGATCACCGGGTTCATCGTCCCGGCGTCGCGCAGGGCACGGACCAGCCGTCCCGGCAGCGCCCCGATGTAGGTGCGCCGGTGACCGCGGATCTCGGCCTCGTCACGGACGCCGCCCAGCGACATGCGCACGAACTTGCGTCCGGTGGCACGCGCGATGGACTCGCCGATGCTCGTCTTGCCGGTGCCCGGAGGGCCGATCAGGGTGAGGATGGCGCCGGAGCGCTTGTCCTCCTCGATCCCGCGATCGACGCGCAGCTTCTTGACCGCGATGTACTCGACGATCCGGTCCTTGACGTCCTCCAGACCGGCGTGGTCGGAGTCCAGGATCTCCCGGGCGTGGGTCGGGTCGAGCTTCTCCTCGGAGCGCTCGTTCCACGGCACCGAGAGGATGGTGTCCAGGTAGGTCCGGATGACGCTGGACTCGGCGGACTGCTCACCCATGCGCTCCAGGCGGCCGAGCTCCTTCTCGGCCTGCTCCTTGGCGTGCTCGGGCATGCCGGCCTCTTCGATCTTGGTCCGGTACTCCTCCACGATCGAGGCGTCGTCCTCGTCGAGCTCCTTGCGGATCGAGTCCATCTGCTTGCGCAGGAAGTACTCGCGCTGCTGCTTCTCGGCGCCGGACTCCACGTCCTCGCGGATGCGCTTGCGCACCTGCAACTCGGCGAGGCGCTCGCGCTGGTAGCCCAGCGCCAGCTCCAGCCGCTCGGTGACGTCGAGCGTCTGCAGCAGCTTGACCTTCTGGTCATAGCTCAGGTCGGGGGAGTAGCCGGAGGTGTCGGCCAGGATGCCCGGCTCGGAGATCGAGCGCAGGAAGGCCGAGATGCGGCCGTCGTCGCCGCGGACCTCGAGGATCTCCTCGACCACGGCGCGATACTCGCGCTCCAGGTTGCGGGTCTTGCCGTCGACGGGGACGGCGTCGGGCTGCTCATCGACCTCGACGAACAGGCGCCCGTCGGGGAGGGTCTGGGCGGCACCGGCGACACCGCGGTGCAGGCCCTGCAGCTCAAAGGCGCGGCCGCCGCCGGGCAGCCGGACGCGATTGGAGATGTCGGCGACCGTGCCGACGCCTGCGTATTCGTTCGCATGGCGCGGCACCAGCAGGACGCGCTCTTCGTCACCGGCGTCGATCGCCAGCGTGAGCGACATGCCCGGGAAGACGACGACGTCCTCCAACGGGACAAGTAGAAGGCGGCTCATCAAGTCTTCACTTTCATTAGGTACTTACGAAGGATAAGTAGAGGATATCACCGCGTGCGGCGATCCGCCAGAGGATCTCAGTCGCTGAGACTGAGATTATCAATAGGCTCTCGCCTCAGGGGCTCGGTTTCGTTCTGCCATTGCCCGAGATCTGGGATCATCGACAGCGATGCCAACCCCGCGCCGTGCCGACCACGATCCCGCCCACGACGTCCTCGCCGCCGAGGAGTTCGGCATGCCCGCCCCGGACCCGGCGCTGCACCGCGAGCCGGCCCACGACGTCCTCGCCGCCGAGGAGTTCGGCATGCCCACCCGGGAC
>DASXCN010000054.1:0-5473 GCA_036491155.1 Solirubrobacteraceae bacterium
CTCAAGCAGAAGGTGCTGGCCGCCCACGCGGCGGGCCTCACCGACGTCATCCTCCCCGAGCGCAATCGAGGCGACCTCGACGACGTGCCCGAGGAGGTCCGCGACGAGATGACGTTCCACGTCGCGATGACCATCGACGAGGTGCTCAACGTGGCGCTGGAGCCGGCGCCGCAGCCTGCGACCGCGTAACCGCACCCCCGCAGACAACGCATAGTCTGAAAGGGCGTCGACCGCACCGGGTCGGCGCCTTTCTTTTTCCTGAGGCGGCGGTGCCCGCAGTAGTAGGTTGAGGCCCATGAGCACGATCACCGCTTCCCAAGAACAGAAGGTCGTCGACGAAGTCCCCAAGCAGCTCTACATCGGCGGCCGGTGGCGCGACGGCGCCAAGGGCACTCTCAGCGTCGAGGACCCCTCCACCGAGGAGCCGCTGTGCGACGTCGCCGACGCGTCGGTGGACGACGCCAAGGCCGCGCTGGATGCCGCCGTCGACGCAGGCCCCGAGTTCGCCGCCATGGCCCCCCGCGAGCGCGGGGAGATCCTGCGCCGGGCCTTTGACATGATCACCGAGCGCAAGGAGGAACTCGCCCTTCTCATGACCCTGGAGATGGGCAAGACGGTCAAGGAGTCGCTGGGCGAGATCGCCTACGCCGCCGAATTCTTCCGATGGTTCTCCGAGGAGTCGGTGCGCATCGACGGCCGCTACGCCGTCGCCGCCAACGGCGCCGGGCGCATCCTCACCATGAAGCAGCCCGTCGGTCCCTGCCTGATGATCACGCCGTGGAACTTCCCGCTGGCGATGGGCACGCGCAAGATCGGCCCGGCGATCGCCGCCGGCTGCACGATGGTGGTCAAGCCCGCCCAGCAGACGCCGCTGTCGATGCTGGCGCTGGCCAGGATCCTCGAGGAGGCCGGTCTGCCCGGCGGCGTCCTCAACCTCATCACCGCCTCGTCGTCGGGCGAGACGATGAGCCCGCTGATCGCCGACCAGCGGCTGCGCAAGATGTCCTTCACCGGCTCCACCGAGGTGGGCCGGCGGCTCATGGCTCAGGCGTCGGACACGCTGCTGCGGCTCTCGATGGAGCTCGGCGGCAACGCGCCGTTCATCGTCTTCGAGGACGCCGACATCGACGCGGCCGTGGCCGGCGCGATGCTGGCCAAGATGCGCAACATGGGCGAGGCGTGCACGTCGGCCAACCGCTTCCACGTCGCCGCGCCGGTGGCCGGGCAGTTCGCGTCCAAGCTGGCAGAGAAGATGGGCGCGCTGAAGCTGGGCCGCGGGGTCGAGGAGGGCACCGACGTCGGTCCGCTCATCGACGACACCCAGCGTGGCAAGGTGGCCGGGCTCGTCGAGGACGCGATCGGCCGGGGCGCCACGGCGGTGGTCGGCGGCCATAAGCGCGACGGCGCCGGCTACTTCTATGAGCCGACCGTGCTCACCGACATCCCCGACGACGCCGAGCTCCTGCAGGAGGAGATCTTCGGCCCGGTCGCCCCGGTCAAGGGCTTCGCCGACGAGGACGAGGCGATCGCCGCGGCCAACAACACCGAGTACGGCCTGGTGGCCTATGTGTTCACCAGCAACCTCAAGCGCGCGCTGCGCGTCTGCGAGAGGCTGGAGACCGGGATGATCGGCCTCAACCAGGGGATCGTGTCCAACGCCCAGGCGCCGTTCGGCGGGGTCAAGCAGTCGGGCTTCGGGCGCGAGGGCGGCTACGAGGGGATCGAGGAGTACCTCGAGACCAAGTACGTGGCCGTCAACCTGTGATCAGCTGAGCCCGCGCCCGCCGAGGACGCGGCCGGCTGAGCCCGGGCGGTCAGCTGAGCGCGTCGCCTGCACCGGACGCGAGTCCCCCCAGATGCCCTCCCCGCAGCGTGCCCCCGGTGGACCGCCGCGAGGAGGACAATCGGACAAGGGGAGTGAGTCCGATGAGGGTCATCAACCCGAACGTCGCCCCGGCCGCGATGAGGCCGCCGTTGACTGCCATCGCGCCCCGAGGGTCGGCGCCCAGATCGATGAAGTTCCAGCCAAGCGCTGCGAACAGCGCCACCCAGAGCGTCAGGCCCACCTGTATCACCGGGCCGCGCAACCAGGCCGTCACGGCGGCCAGGAGGCTGCCGAACGTGAGCATCCCGAGGGTGCCCGTAAGGAGCAGCACCGTGTCGGAGCGGTTGCAATGGTGGGCGACAGCGTAGGCGCCGCCGGCGACGCAGAACCCCCCGGAGCTCAGCACCGCGCGCAGCGCCGCGTAGACAACGACAAGCGATGCGGTCGTTCCCGCAGCGGCAATCGCAACCAGGACGCGCCCAACGAGCACCTGCCTCGTCCCGGCCATCGTGTCCGTCGCCCCCAACGCAGCTCTCCTTCTCGTGGATGCAGGCGCGCTCGTTCCCAGCGCTCGCGCGAAGTGTTCTAAAGGCGAGTCGCGCGCGCAGTACCACGCGGGTCTCACATCGGTCGCAGATAGCGTGCGCCCGCGCGACGGTTGCGATTTGCCGCGGACCGTTGCCACCGACTACTGTCATGCGCCACATGGACCGGGTGGAGCATCGTCCGCCGGGGGGCGGAGTTGGTGCCGGGACGCTCGCCTCGCGCCTGGCGCGCGTGGACGAGCAGCGCTTCGTGGGGCGAGCGGCAGAGCTGGCCGGCCTGGAGCGCTGCCTCGAGGACGAGGCGACCGTCCGGGTTGTCCACGTCTTCGGTCCCGGCGGGATCGGCAAGAGCTCGCTGCTGCGCGAGCTGGCCCGGCGGGCCGGAGAGCGCGGCTTCACCCCGTTCGCCGTGGAGGGCCGCGACCTCCCGCCGTCACCCGACGCGCTGGAGACGATCCTGGCCGACGCGGCCACGGCGGAGCGCCCCCTGCTCCTGATCGACACCTACGAGCGAATGACGGGGCTGGGCGCCTACCTGCGCCGCGGCCTGCTGCCGCGGCTACCCGCGACCGCGGTGGTGGTGATCGCCGGCCGCGCCCCGCCCGAGGAGAGCTGGTTTCAGGATGGATGGGAGGGCGTCGTCTCAGAGCTCGCGCTCGACAAGCTCCCGGCCGGCGACGCGCTCGCGCTGCTGGCCGCCCAAGGCCTCACCGACGAGCGCTGCGCGGCGATCGTCGACTGGGCCGACGGGTCGCCGCTGGCGCTGACCCTGGCCGCGAGCGCCGCCACCAGCGACGGCTCCTGGACGCCCGGCGACGACCGCGATCACCCCGAGATCCTGCGCGCGCTCATCCGCCGGCTGGCCGAGTCCGAGATGCAGAGCGTGCGCTTCTCCGTGCTGGCCGTGGCCGCGATCGCGCGCGTCACCACGCCCGAGATGCTGGCCGCTGTCCTTCCCGCAGGCGACGCCGAGGGCGCCTACGAGCGGCTTCACGGTCTCAGTTTCTCCGAGCCCGTCGGGGACGGGCTGGCTCTGCACGAGCTGGTGCGCAAGTCACTGCGCGCCGACCTGCGCCGCCGGGCCCCGGACCGTGACCGCGAGCTGCGCCGGCGCATCACCGACCACCTCTTCGAGCGCGCGCAGGCCGGCGACCCGCTGATGGCCATCGAGATGGCCGCGCTCATCGACAGCCCCGTCATCAGGTGGGGTTTCGGCTGGGAGGGCAGCATCGACTACCGGATCGACGACGTGAGGCCCGGCGACGAGGAGCGCATCGCGCAGCTCATGTCCGAGCGCCACCTCGACGACTGGTGGGCGCTGACGCGGCGCTTCGTGGCCGAGGCGCCTGACCGCGTCGCCCTGGCCCGCGACCGCCACGACAACGTGTGCGGCTTCCTGACCTACATGAGCCCGTCGACCGCACCAGCCTTCGCCGACGAGGACCCGATCGTCGGGCCGACGCTGGCCCACGCCCGCCGCGACGCTCGCCTCGGCGACGCCGTGCTGTGGCACGACTCGTTCGACTTCACCGGCTGGCCCGCCGGTGAGCGCGGCGACCGCGGCTTCTCGGGCAGCGGCGGGCGGGTCAAGGCCATGCTGGGCATGGCCGGCATGCTGCGCTCGGGCGTGCTCAACCCGCGCTTCATGTACCTCCCCATCAACCCGGAGAACGAGGGCGCCCGGGCATTCGCGCAGGCCTCGGGGGCGACGCATCTGACCGAGCTCGACTGCCGCCTGGCTGAGCATGCCATCGAGTGCCATCGCATCGACCACGGGCCTGGGGGCCTGTTCGGCTCGCTGCGCGGCTTCGTGTACATGGAGCTGGGCCTGGCCGCTCCGGACGCGCCGCCCCCGGCGGTTCCCGTGGTGGACCGCGAGCTCGTGCGCGACGCGCTGCGCAACTTCCACGTTCCACACGCGCTGGCGGCGAGCCGCCTGGCGCGCGGCGATACGCCCGAGCAGCGAGCCGAATCGGTCCGCGAGCTGTTGCGTGGGGCGGCCGACGCGGCGTTCGGCGACAGTCACAACGAGCGGCTGCTGCGGCGGGTGCTCACCCTCGGCTATCTGGAGACGAGCCCCAGTCACGAGCAGGTGGCGCTCGATCTGGCGCTCAGCCGCGCCGCGTACTTTCGCCGCCTGCGGGTGGCCGCGGACCGCGTGGCGGACCATCTGGCCCAGACCGCGCGCCCGGACTGACCCGCGCGAACCGGACGCCGCGCGCCCGGACTGACCCGCGCGAACCGGGCGCCGCGCGCGAACCGGGCGCCGCGCGCGAACCCAGCGCAGCTTTACCCTGTGGGCATGGACGCGCCCACAGCGCCAGATCGGCACAAGCGGGCGATGCGGCTGGGTGCTGCCGCCCTGGTGTGGTCCGCAGGGTTGGTGCTGGCGGCGCTGGTGGCGCCCGCCGACGCGACGAGCGCGAGCTCGGCCGACGGCCTCACGCTCGGCCACGCGACGCTGGTTCAGACAAACGGGTTGCGAGCGCTGGTGCTGACGGCCATCCCGCTGGTGGTGAGCGCCTTCGTCCTGGCGACGCTGCGGATACGCGGGTCGGGCACCGGCGGGTCGGGCTTTCGCTGGGCGGCCCCGCTGGCGTGGACGGCCATCGCCGTGCTGGCGGTCGAGGCCATTCTGGGCCTCATGTCGATCGGGCTGTTCATCGCTCCGGTGCCGCTAGTGCTGGCCGCCGCGATGCGCGGCCGGCCACTGGCCCTTGGTATCTGATCAACGATTGTTCAGCTGACGAACATACGTTCGAGATCGTGCGTATCGGGTAAGTGGGGGCTAGAGGGGCTTGTCCGCGCGTGGACCGGGCCCGAACCCCGGCTGGGCAGGCCCCACGCGCGCCAGCATCACGACATGGGTGAACCGGCCCAGCGCCCGCGCTGGGGCGGGAACGGTCTCGACACGGGGATCGACGAGGCGCGCGTCGAGCAGGTCGTGCGTGCGCCCCGCGCGCACCACCTGGGCGCCGCCGGCCAAGACGTTGCGCACCCAGTCAGACTCGGGGCCGTAGAGGACGACGATGGCCAGCGTCTCGCCGTGCCGGTAGGCATTGACCGGGGTGCGGTACAGCCGCCCCGTGCGGCGGCCTCGATG
>DASXCN010000055.1:0-10538 GCA_036491155.1 Solirubrobacteraceae bacterium
CAGCGTCCGGGTCATGTCGGAGCGGTAGCCGTCGACCACGCAGCCGGCGTCCACCACCACCAACGCTCCCGGCTCGATGACCGTGTCGGAGACGGTGTGGTGCGCGCTGGCGCTGTGAGACCCCCACGCCACGACGCTTTCAAAGGCCAGCGCCTCGGCACCGTGGTGCTCACGCAGCCGCCGCTCGATCGCCCACGCCAGCTGGCGTTCGGTCATCCCGCTCACCCGCTGGGCGCAGAGCCATTCGAAGGTCCCCTCCAGCGGAGCGGCGGCAGCCCGCAGCAGCTCAATCTCCGCGGGGCTCTTGACCGCGCGCAGGCTTGCGAGCTCGCCGTCGGCGCCCACCAGGTCGGGTGAGAGCGCGCTCAGCCCGTCAGCGATCTGGGTAAAGAGGGCATGGGTCACCTGCCCGGATTGAAAGCCGATCCGCGCCCCGGGCGACAGCCGCTGCTGCAACATGGCCATGGCGCGACCCCAGGTGCCCAGCGGGACCAGCACCGGCTCCCAGCCGCCGGCGATCTCCTCAGCCTCGGCACCGAACCCCTCGACCGTCAGGAACACCGCCCAGTCGGCGCCGACCAGCACGATCGCGAAGGCCTCGCGAGAGAAGCCGGTGAGATAGTGGATCGACGCCGGGTCGGTGACGATGAGCGCATCGAGCTCGGCATCGCGCACGCGACGCTGGAGCGCAGCGCGTCGCGCGGGTCCCTCAGTGCGCGCCAGCGACAGCCTGCTCCACCTCGACCGGGGGCAGCGCGCGCAAACGGGGCTCGGGCTCCGGCAGCGCACCGCGCTCGTTGGGCTTGAACACCTGCATCGCCACCAATGTCACCACAAACAGGGCCGTGCCGCCCGCCACGAATACCGCTCGCGCGCCAATCTGCGAGAGCAGCAGGCCCCCACAGACGAAGGCCGCCAGCATCGCGACGTTCACTCCGGTGTCGCGCAGCCCGAGCACGCGCCCCAGCACTGGGCCGGGCGTGAGCTCCTGAAACAGACGCATCCCGAAGGAGCAGATCAGCGCATTGGCGACGCCGGTGACTGCGAAGGTGACGCCGGCCACGGCGAGGCTCGGCGCAACCGCGGAGCCGATCATGCCCGCGGCGCACAGTGCGTTGCCGGCGAGCCAAGCCCAGCGCAGGTCCGCCAGGCGGCTGCCGGCGCGGCTGGACAGCAGCGATCCCCCAAACATGCCGCAGCCGTAGAGACCCACCAGCACCGCGTATCCCGGCCGCCCGGCATGCAGAGGTCCGGTGGCCAAGATCGGCTCGGCGATGTTCATGACGGCCCCGGCGAACATCGACGCGGCGCCGAGCACCAGCAGCACCGCGACGCCGGGTGCGCGGCGGGCGGCGGCGACCCCGGCTCGGGTGGCGGCCCACAGCGTCTGCTCGTCGTCGCGCACCGCATCGCGGCTGCCACCGCCCAGGGGAAGACGGCAGAGCAGGGCTGCCGCCACCAGGAAGGTGGCCCCGTTGATCGCCAGCACCAGCGAGGGCGCGCTGAACAGCAGCACGAGCGCCGTCAGCGCCGGCCCCGCGGTCATGCCGACGTCGAAGATCGCGCCGTAGAGTGCGGTCGCGGCCGGTCGCTCGTCGTCGGCGACCAGATCCGGCAACGCGGCGCCGAGAGTGGGGCCCAGCATGGCGCTGCCGATGCCGGCCAGCAGCGCGAGCGCGACGGTGGCCGGAAACGAGGACACGGCGGCCAGCCCCAGGAAGGCCGCCGCGCTCAGGATCTGGGCCGCGACCGCGACGCGGGCGCGGGGCAACCGGTCGGCCAGCACGCCGAACGGCGTGGACAGGGCGATACCGGGCAGCACGTCGGCCAGCAGCACGAGCGCGATCGCCCAGCTCTGGTGCAGCCGCTGGTAGGCGATCAGCACCAGTGCCACGTAGGCGGCGCCGGTCCCGAGCTGGGACTGGAGGTGCGCGATGAAGAAGCGGCGAGGGTAGGGACGGCGGAGAAGAGAGATCATGGTCACGGCGAGATCGGAGGAGAAGAAAGCGAAAGCCGCCGACCCCCCGATGGGTCGGCGGCCGACATCGCGGGCGCGCTTAGTAGCGCATCCGCGGCGAGCACACGACGACGGGCTGAAGCAACATGCCTGCGTCCTTTCGTTCGGTGATGGACGACGTCAAGCGCCACAGCCAACCCTTTGACCGAGGCGCGGCCGCCAACCCAAAAGCCGGCGGCAACGCTGCGAACTGGGTTAGCGGCGCATCAGCGGAGAGCACACGACAACGGGCTCGAGCAGCATGGCTGCGTCCTTTCCTGGAATGGTTAACAACGTCGAGCGCCTCGGTCTGACAATTGGCCGGGCGCGGCCCCTTCTGCCCCTATAGCCCCCTATAAGCGACGGGCAATATACCCATCACACTCACTAACGGTCAATAGTGACTCCGCCTTTTGGACGGATGTCTGATCAGTGCTGTGGGCCGAGGTGTACCTCGCCGGCGCTGAGCGCCTGGCGTCCCTTGGGGGTGTCGACCAGCAGGCGCCCGTGTGCGTCGATCCCCGCTCCATGAGCGGTCCCGCCCGCCCAGGTGATCGCCTGTCCCAGCAGAGCGTCGCGGGCGCGCACGGCCTCGAGCATCGCCGCCTCGGGCGCCGCCAGCCACCGCTCCAGCGCCGCCAGCAAGCGTGCCAGCAGCGGCTCGATCGCCTCAGGCCCGAGGCCGAGCGTCCCCGCCCGGCCGGCCAGCTCTGCCGGGAAGTCCTCCGGTGCCACCGCCACGTTCACGCCGACGCCGATGACCCCCCACTCCTCCTGGGGCCGCCCCTCGACGAGGATCCCGGCGACCTTGCGTCCCTCCATATGCACGTCGTTGGGCCACTTGAGCCGTGCCTGCGGCCCCACCGCCTCCGCGGTCGCCACTCCGGCGCGCAGGGACATCAGCGCCGGCGGGTCGCGCACGATCACCGAGCACAGCAGCGACCGCCCGGTCGCAGCGGCCCAGCTGCGCCCCTGGCGCCCGCGGCCGGCGGTCTGCTCAGCGGCGGTGACGAGCATCCCGTGGGGGGCGCCCGCCGCCGCCAGCTCGCGGGCGCGCGTGTTGGTGGAGTCCGTGCGGCGCAGGTGCAGCCGGGGTGAGCCGAACCGCGCGGTGACGCTCATCCCGGGCGGATGCGCAGCTCGTCGTCCAGCCCCAGGCCCAGCCGCCTGGCCGCGTCGCCGTGGTTGACGGCGACGGCCAGACGCCGCTGCGCATCCTCGTAGAGCAGCAGTTCATCGGGCACGGCGTCGGCGAACGTCCGCACATAGTGGACGGGGTGCGCGCTGCCGTCACCGGGCTCGACGGTGGCGGCGCGGCCGAGCCGCAGCCCGGAGGTGGCCAGCTCCTCATGGCCCACATTGAGCTGCAGGTTGCCGAAGCGGTCCACGTAGCGGACATGGGCCACGATCGCGCCGTCGCGGATCTCGGGCGCTGGGAGGCTGAGCACGACGAGGTCCCCGGCGTCCATGGGCGCACCGGCGTCGCTCAGCGTCGCCCCGCCGGCCAGCGCAGCCGCCACCGGGGCGAAGATGTCGCGCCCCTGGAACGTAGCCGAGACGGGGGTGAGGCGGAACGTGCTCTGGGCGATGTCGACCACATCGACGATACCCCCGGCCGCCTCCGCGGCCACCGTCAGCAGACCGTTGTCGGGACCGACGAACCGCCGGCCGTCGCCGGTGCGCAGGGCCACGGCGCGTCGCTGCGCGCCGACGTCCGGGTCCACGACGGCCAGGTGCACGCCCACCGGCAGGTACGCGATCGCCTCGGCCAGCACGATGGCGCCCGAGCGCACGTCGTGGCGCCCGATGCCGTGGGTGAGGTCGATTACCCGGGCCTGCGGGCACGCCGTGGCGATGACGCCGTGGCAGATGCCGACGAAATCGTCGGCCAGCCCGTAATCAGAGAGGAAGGTGATAACCGGTGACGGCTGGCTCGTGCTGGGCATCAGCGTGTCGTCGCATCATCCACGATGGCGTCCACCAGCCCGTCGATGTCGTGGCGGGCGGCCTCGACGTGGGGCTCGCGGCCGTGCTCGCGCAGGGTCTGACTCGTCACCGGCCCGATGCTGACCAGCCGGGCTCCGTCGGGAAGGCCGCCGTTGAGTGAGTCAAAGAAGAAGCGCACCGTGGACGAGGAGGTGAAGGTCACGTAGTCCGCCTCGGCCACCTCGGTGCGCTGACGGTCCGACATCGGCTCGGCGACGGTCTCATACAGCTCCACCACGTCCACCTCGATGCCACGCGACCGCAGCGCGTCGGGCAGTACGTCGCGCGCCTGGGCCGCGCGGGCGATCAGCGCCCGGGAGATCGGCACGCCGGCCAGCGCCTCCACCAGGCCCTCGGCGACGTAGCGCTCGGGGACCACGTCGGCAATGAGCCCGTGGTCGCGCAGCGCCGCCGCCGTGCCGGGCCCGATGGCCGCCACCCGCGCATCGGCGAACGCCCGCGCGTCGCGGCCGGCGCGGTGCAGTCGCTCGAAGAGCAGCCGCACGCCGTTGGGGCTGGTGAGGCAGACGACGTCGTAGCCGGCCGGCTCGGGGGCGGGCCCCTCGATCTCCTGGATCCGGATCGCCGGCGCCTCGACGACCGCGGCGCCAAGGCCGCGCAGCCGCGACGCCAGGCCGCTGGCCTGGGCGCGCGCCCGGGTCACCGCGACGGTCCGCCCGCTCAGCGGCCGCGACTCAAACCAGGCAAGCTCCGAGCGCAGCGCCGCCACCGGCCCGAACACCGAGATCGCGGGCGCCCGGACGCCGGCGTCGGCGGCCGCGTCCGCGATCGTCTCGAGCGTCCCGGCGACCACGCGCTGGTCGGGGAGCGTGCCTCGCTGGATGACCGCGGCGGGCTCGTCGCCCGGGCGCCCGCCCGCCATCAGCTCGCGGGCGATCGCGTCCAGGCGCCGCACGCCCATGTACACGACGAGCGTGCCGGGAAAGCGCGCCACCGCGGCCCAGTCCAGCGCGGAGCCGCCCCCGCCCTCCCCAAGCTTGGCCGGGTCTTCGTGGCCGGTGACGAACGCTACCGCGCTGGCAGCGTCGCGATGGGTGACCGGAATGCCCGCGTAGGCCGACGCGGCCACGCCGGCGGTGACGCCGGGCACGATCTCGAAGGGGATCCCGGCGGCGCGCAGCCGCTCAGCCTCCTCGCCCCCGCGTCCGAAGACGAACGGGTCTCCGCCCTTGAGGCGGACCACCTCGCGCCCGGAGGCGCCGTACTCCAGCAATCGCGCCACGATATCGTCCTGCGATACCGACGGGCCGCCGCCCTCCTTTCCGGCGTAGATGAGTTCCGCGTCGGGCGGGGCGCCGTCCAGCGCAGTCACGGGGATGAGGCGGTCATAGACGATGACGTCGGCGGTTGCGATGAGCTCCAGTGCCCGAGCGGTCAACAGGCCAGGGTCGCCGGGCCCCGCGCCCACGAGGTAGACGGTCACGCGGTCACCTCCGCCTCGGCTTCGGCCTGGCGCAGCATCTCCGCGGCCCCGGCCGCCAGCATCCGCTCGGCGCAGGCCATCCCGGCCTCGGCGGCCGCGGCAGTGACCTCGTCGCGCAGCCACGCCGAGCCGTCGGGCAGACCGACCCACGCCGTGAGGGTGAGACGGCCGTCGCCCAGCCACCGTGCGTGGGCGCCGACCGGGGTATTGCAGGAGGCCCCCAGCGCGTTGACGAGCACCCGCTCGGCGGTGACGCACGCCGTCGCCTCGGGGTCTGAGACCGCGGCCAGCCGATCGGCGGCGGTTGCACCCGAGATGGCCTCGAGCGCCAACGCGCCCTGCCCGGCGGCGGGCACGAACTCCTCCAGCACTCCCCCGGCCTCGTCCCCACGGCCCAGGCGCTCCAGCCCCGCGGCAGCCAGGATGAGGGCGTCGACCTCGCCGGCGGCGAGCTTGCGCAGCCGGGTGTCGACGTTGCCGCGCACCTCGCGGACGTCGAGGTCGCTGCGCAGGGCCCGCAGTTGGGCGACGCGGCGCAGGCTGCTGGTACCCACGCGGGCCCCCGGCGCCAACTCGGCCAGTGCGCCGGCGCCGCAGATGACGTCGCGGGCCTCGGCCCGCTCGGGGATCGCCACCAGCGCAAATCCTTCGGGCAGTTCGGTGGGGACGTCCTTGGCCGAGTGCACGGCGACGTCGATGCGGTCGTCCAGCAGCGCCTCCTCGAGCGCCGATACCCACCGCGACTTGTCGCCGATCGCGGCCCCGCGGTCGCCGAGGGTCGTGATCTCGACGATCTCGACGCCTGGGCCCAGGCGATCGGCCACCCACCGGGCCTGCACCAGGGCCAGGAGGCTGCCGCGCGTGCCGACGCGCATCAGCCGCGCCGGCCGTGAGCCGGCGCGCGGGCGGGGAGCTCGTGAATCTCGGCCCCACCCTCCGCGGCAAGGCCGTCCTGCTCGCCGGCCAGGGCCGCGTCGAGCGCCTCGCCGGCAGGGACGCCCTCCTCTGCCGTCAGCCCGAACAGGTCGCGGATCACCGCCATGCGCGCGTGGACCCGGTCGTCGTGCATCGCCTTCATCTGCAGCGTCGGCTCGTGCAGCAGGCGGTTGACGACCGCCCGCGCCACGGCGTCGATGCGCTCCAGGTCCCGCGGCGAGGCGGACTCCCACCGGCCGCGGTTCTCGTCCACCACCTGGCCGGCGATGTGCGCCGCGTGGGCGCGCAGGGCCGCCAGCGTCGGCAGCACCTCCAGCGAGCCCAGCCATGCCGCGAACTTCTGGATCTCTTCCTCGATGATCCCCTCGGCGCGCCGGGCCTCGGCCTGGCGCACCTTGCGGTTGCGGGTGGCGATCGCCTGCAGGTCGTCGATGTCGATCAGGGTCACGCCCTCAAGGCCCGCGCAGGCGTCGTCGATGTCGCGGGGGACGGCGAGGTCGATGAGGAGCAGCGGCCGGCCCTCGCGGGCGCGCATCACGTCGGCGATCTCGCGGACCTCCAGCAGCAGATGCGGCGACGCGGTGGCGGCCACCACGATGTCCGCGCTCACCAGCGCCTCGGGCAGCTCGTCGAGGCGGATGCTGGTCCCGTGAAAACGGCGGGCCAGGCTGAGCGCCCGGTCGCGGCGGCGGTTGGCCACGAACACGGGGGTGACGCCGCTGTCAGCCAGGGCGCGCCCGGTCAGCTCACCCGTCTCGCCGGTGCCGATGATGACCACCCGGCGGCCCTCCAGCGGGCCAAGCGTCTCGCGCGCCAGCGCCACGGCCGCTCCGGGGAGGCTCAGCTGGCCCTCGCCGACGGCGGTCTCGGTACGCACGCGCTTGCCGGTGGCCAGCGCCGCGCCGAACAGGCGGTTGGTCAACGGACCGGTGGTCTCCCGGCTCAGTGCGGCCTCATAGGCGCGCTTGACCTGACCCTGGACCTCGGCCTCACCCACGAGCATCGAATCCAGCCCCGAGACGACGCGATAGAGATGGCGCGCCGCGTCGCAGTTGCGGTGCGAGTAGATGGCGCCGGCCAGCTCGGTGGGTCGGATGCCCGCCTGGCGGGCCAGCATCGTCAGCACGGTGGACTCGGCCTCCACGGGGTCCCCGACCACCAGGTAGAGCTCGGTGCGGTTGCAGGTGGAGACGGCCACCGCCTCGTGGACCTCGGCGCCACCTCGTAGGTCGCGCAGGAACTCCGTGGCCCGCGCCTCGGGCAGGGCCAAGCGCTCGCGCACCTCGACGGGCGCGGTCTTGTGCGAGACGCCGATGGACAGCAGCTCGCTCACAGCACCGCCTCGGTCTCGCGCTCGCCGGCCTCACCCGCGGCCCGGGCGGCCTCGACGTCGCGGCGCAGCTCCGCGAGCTCGTGCTCCAGACGCTGCGCCCGGATGGCCATGATCGACACGTACACGAGGATGAGGACGACGAAGACGATGTACGCCGCGGCGACGTACTTGCCCGAGGTGCCGAGCGGAAGCGCCGGGGCGCTGGCGAGGAGCAGGCTCATGACGGCGCCGCGCTCCGTCCTACCGGCCGGACGGAGTCGTCTCCGAGCAGTGTTCGGCGTAGCCGGCGGACCTGGGAGCGGGCGTTCTTGGAGGCCATCTCGAACTTCCACAGCGTGACATAGAGCAGCGCGATCCCGGCCAGGGCGACGACGAACACCAGCGCCATCGAGGGCGGCAGGTTGGCGCTGCCCAGCGTCAGGACCCGCGGATGCACGTAGGCGGTCGCCAGCGACACCGCGAGGTAGTTCAGCGGCACGAAGGCACCGGCGACGATGGCGAAGACGCTCGCGTAGCGCGACTGGCGCTCGGGGTCCTCGATGGAGAAGCGCAGCGGCTGGTAGGTGGCAAAGAGCAAGAGCACGATGAGGTAGGAGACCAGCGTTGGCTCGTTCCACACCCACCAGTGGCCCCAGGATGCCTTGGCCCAGATCGAGCCGGTGATGAGCCCGCCCACTCCGAAGATGAGGGCCATGTGGATGGCCACGTAGGAGCGCATATCCCATGCGCGGTCGCCCGTCCGCAGGTAGACGATGGCCAGCAGCCCGCCGAAGATGAACCCGCCCAGCGACACGATGGCCAGCGGCACATGGATGTAGAAGATCTTCTGCACGAACCCCTGGCTGGCGTCCAGGGGCGCGTAGAAGAAGACCAGCGCCAGAGCGAGGCCGAGGGTGATGATGGTCGCCAGCGACAGTGTGCGCAGGCCCTTGCCGTAAGTGGTGGAAATCGCTATTCCTCCAGGAGAAAATCGAACACCGCGTACGCGATCAGTCCGAACACCACATCATAAAGAGCCAGGATCAGCAGCCACTTCCCTGGCGGGGTGCTGGAGGCGTGGGAGGCCGCGAGCAGGGGGCCGGCACCGCGCGCCGTGGCGATGAGCGCCGGGACCAGTAGCGGAAGGCCCAGCATCGGGCCGATCAAGTCCCGCGCCCGGGTGTGGACCGCGATCGCGGAGACGAAGGTCCCGATCACCGACAGCGCGAGATTGGCCAGCGCCAGCAGCAGGATGAGCCCCGGGAGTGCGTGGCCCAGCGACGGCCCCAGCAGGAACAGCCCGAAGGCCGGGACGGCGACGACCTCCAGCACCACCAGGAACACGAACAGCGCGCTGGCCTTGGCCACCAGCAACGCGGTGCGGTCCACCGGGGCCAGGAGAAAAGCGTCAAAGCCGCCCTGTTCGCGTTCGGCCACGAACAACCGGTTGACCCCCAGCATCGCGGCGAACAGCAGCGTGACCACCAGCACCCCCGCGGCGAGCTGGCCGTCGATCGTCGTGCGGTTCAGCCCAAAGTGGAAGATGACGAAGGTCACGATCGCAAATAGCACCATCGCCGGGACGGTCTCCCAGGTGCGCATCTCCAGCCGCAGGTCCTTACGCAGGACGATCACCGCCGTCCTCATCACGGCGGCGCCGGCCCGGCGGGCAGTCGTCGAGGCCTCATGCGTACAGCGCCCCGAGCTGCTCCTCGCCGAACTGGGCGGGGTCCCCCACGAAGGCCGGCCTGCCGTCCTTGAGCGCCAGCACCACATCGGCCTCGGCCAGCGCCGCCCGCGGATCATGGCTGGTGAGCACGCGCGTGCAGCCGCTGTCGCGACCGATCAGCGGCTCGATGAGGACCGAGGCCGCCGGGTCGAGGTTGGCCCGCGGCTCGTCGAGCAGCAGCAGCCGTGGGCGGTGCAGCACAGCCCGGGCCACCGCCAGGCGCTGGGTCATGCCGCGCGAGAGCAGCCGGACGGGGTCCGACGCACGGCGCTCCATCTGCACCGCCGCCAGGACCTCCTCCACCCGCTCGGGCTCGATCCGGTGCAGTCGGGCGTGGTACTGCAGGTTCTCCCGTCCGCTCAGGTCGCGGTACAGCAGCGGCTCGTGGCCGAGCAGGCCCAGCTGGCCGCGGACCAGGTGAGCGCGGGCGGGCACGGGCTCACCCAGCAGATGGACCTCGCCCTCGTGCGGGCGCAGCAGCGAGGCCAGGATGCGCAGGAGGGTCGTCTTGCCGGCGCCGTTGCGTCCCAGCACCGCTAGGGTCGCGCCGGTCGCCACCGTCACCGACACATCGCGCAGCGCGGTCCGCTCGCCGAAGTAGCGTGCCACCGCACGCAGCTCAATGGCCGGGCGTCCGCTGACCACGCTCACGTTGCAACGTCGCGACGACGTGCTGGAGCGTCGGCGCGATCACTGGAAAGAGCTCGCCGATCGCCTTCGGATTGCCGGGGAAGTTGATGATCAGGGAGCGCCCCACGATCCCGGAGACACCCCGCGTCAGGATGCCCATGGGCGTGTGGCGCACCGCCTCGGCGCGCAGCGCCTCGGCAAAGCCCGGCGCGGCGCGCTCGATCACCGCCTCGGTCGCCTCCGGGGTCACGTCGTCGTCGGTGAGCCCGGTGCCGCCGGTGGTGAAGATGAGCGACGCGCCCTCGGCGGCCCGCCGGCGCAGCCAGTCCTCGATCGCGGCGCGGTCGTCGGGGAGGACGTCGCACGCGACGATCTCGGCGCCGACGGCCTGCGCGTGCTCGGCCAGGGCGGCGCCCGAGAGGTCTTCGGTCTCGCCCGCGGCGACCGACGTGGACACGGTGAGGATGGCGGTCTTCATCTCGGTCGCAGCATAGGTGGGCGCCGG
>DASXCN010000056.1:0-4158 GCA_036491155.1 Solirubrobacteraceae bacterium
ACGGCGAGGTCGAATGCCCGCTGCGTCTCTTCGACGGCCGTCTCCGATCGCCCTTCCAGCCACAGTGCCTCGATGCGGGCCGCTGCTGTCGGGGCGAGGAACTGAAGATCGCCGACATCATCGGCGATCGCCTGCGCCTGGTCGAGCAGCGGCCAGGAGTGGGGATCGCCACGCCGGGCCCGAACAAGCGCCAGGACCAGCAGCGCCTCGTGGCGCGGCGCCACCACCGAGTCCGGCGGTCCATCGAGAATCGAGGCGGCCAACTCGGCGGCCTCATCCCACCCGCCCTGGTCCAATCGCGACCGGGCCTTCGCGACGATGAGGCATTTCAGCCACGCCTCGAGACCGTGCTCGCGGCAGTACTCGATCCCAGGGTCGAGGTAACGATCGGCCTGCGCCCACTCCCGACGCGTGCCCAGCGTCCCCACGAGGTTGATGTAGGCGCGGCCGACGTCCGGCCCCAGGCCGGCCTGCCGCGCCAGCTCCAGGCTCTGCTCCAGCTTGGCGACGCCGGCCGCGTCACCCCGGCGCAGCGCGTCGCTGCCGACATTGTTGAGCGCGTTGACCAGGGCCTCGGTGTCGCCAACCCGCTCGGCGAGGGCGACCGCCCGTTCGCCCCACAGGATCGTGTCCTCCGTCGCGCCGGCGAGCATCGAGGCGTGCGACACGGCGCCGTAGGCGCGGGCGAGGTCCGCGCCGGGTTCGCACTGCTCCAGCAGTCCGACCGCATCCAGCGCCGCTGCCTTGGCCTCCGTGGTCCGCCCCATGCAGGTCAGAAGCCGGGACTTCAGGCGCAGCACGATCCCCTGGCACCGCAGATCGGCCCCGGCGCGGTGAATGGCAAGCGCTTCGGTCAGCGCCTGCACGCCCTCCTCGCGCATGTCCGTGAGGTACGCCATGTCGCCGAAGCGCTCCAGCAGCTCGGCGCGCAACTCCGGGCGCAGGCCCTGGGCGAAGCGCAGCGCGCGGCCGTACTGCTCCTGTGCCTCTCGCGGCGAGCCGACCGCCGAGGCGTGCTCCGCGGCCGCCGGCGCATAGCGCAGCACGGACGGCGCGTCGTCGGCGGCCTCCGCATGATGGGCGAGCCGGGCCAGGTCCGGCGCCCCCATCTGAGGGTCGCTCAGGGCCGCGAGGGCGCGACGGTGCAGCCTGACGGCCCGGTCGGGGGCCAGCGACTCGACGATGGCCAGCCGAGCCAGCTCGTGGCGGAAGGCGATTCCGGCGTCGTCGCCGCGAAGCATGCCCGAGCTCAGGCACTCCTCGAGCGCGCCGAGCTCGTCGCCGACCAGCGCCTCCAGCAGCCAGACCTCGGACCGTTGCGGCACCACGGCGACCGCGTCGAGGATTGCCCGCGCGGGCGGGCTCAGCCGTGCCGCGCGGGCCAGCACGGCGTCGCGCACCGTGCCCGGCACGCCATCGGTGTCGGCGGCCAGCGCCTCGGTGACGAAGAACGGATTGCCGGCGGTGCGGTCGTAGAGCAGCTCGGGGTCGACGGTGGAGCCGAGCGCGAGCGTCGCCACCGCGGCCTGCGACAGCCCGGCCAACTCGACGCGGCGGGCGGGCGCGGAGCCGGCCAGCTCCCCGAGCAGCATCCGCAACGGGTGAGCGCGGTGGACCTGTTCGTCGCGGTAGGTGACGACGAGGAGTGCCGGCAGCGTCCCCACACGCCGGCTCACCAGTCGCATGACGTCGAGCGTCGCCTCGTCGGCCCAGTGGACGTCCTCGAGGATGAGGACCGTCGGCGGGACGGACTGCAGTTCGGACATGAGGGCCACAGCGACGTCGTGTGGCCTCGCGCCGCGTTCCAGTTGTGCGTGCAGCTCGCCTCCGGTGGCGTGCGCGACGTCCAGCAGCGGCCCGAGTGGCCGGGGGGTGAACAGCGGGTCGCACGCGGCCCACAGGACCCGGACCGACCGCGGAAGCTCCCCGCAGAACGCCCGCAGCAGCACGGTCTTGCCAATCCCCGCCTCGCCGCGCACGAGGACCACCCACCCCCGGCGGGTGCCGACGACGTCGGCGAGACGGTCGCTGAGCTCGCCCAATTGTTCCGAACGCTCCAGAAGCTCCGTCGCCTCGAGCCCCGGAGCGCCGCCCACGCTCCACATGGAGCCATGATCCCGGGGTTGCGCCGGCGGCGCAACCCCGCCGGTCACGAGTCGTAATGCGCCGCGCGCGGCCGGGCTGCCACGCAACCCGGCCGCCGCGTCTCTGACTGGTGCGGTGTTCAACTCGCCAACGGATGCGTCCGTCGGCGGTAGGCGGCGGCGGCCGCTCCGCCGAGGCCGATCAGCACCAGCAGGCTCCCAGCCCCGATCCCGGCGTCGCCCCACTGAAAGCTCGAGGAGGAGGACGTGGCGGCGGGGCGGTCCGCCGCGTGACCGGACGCGGCCGCGGGGCGGTCCGGCGCCTGACCGGACGCGGCCGGCGCAAATTCCACCGGAAGGGTGTGGCCGGGGCTCGGTGGGTCGATGACGCGCGCGAAGGCGGCGCTGGGCGCGGCCACGGCGGCGAGGACGATCGCCGCGGCGACGATGCGTTTGATGAGCGTGAGCATGGTTACTCCTTTGGTCCCGTGCCTGGGGTCAGGCGTAGAAGAATGGATCCAGCACCCGGACCTCGGTGATCTGGTCGACCGGCTGGCCGTTGCGTGCGGCCGCCTTGCGGATCGCCTCGGGGGTCGGACCGTCGTAGACGCAGAACGTGGTGCGCTTGTCGGCGCTCACGTAGGAGTGCACCCAGTTGACGCCCTCCTCGCCGTTGTGCTCGACGACCGCGCGGCAGATGTCCGCGCCGCCGTTGTCGACGGCGATCTCCAGCTTGTCGGGCCACGTGCGGTGCACCATGTAGCGGGGCATTTGGGCGTCCTCCTGGTCGGGGTTGACTCGATGACAGGAGGCAAGCTACGCGCGCGGGCAGCGCCGCACATCGGGAGGTCTCCCTATGTTGGGAGCCCCCCGATCCCTATGTTTGCCGGGCCGGGCTCGCCCCGGGCGTGGGGCCCGAAGCGAGCGGCCGGCCGAAGACTCCGCGCTCAGTCGGGGTCGTACTTGAACGAGATGCCCAGGCGGATCCGGTAGTTGAGGACGCTTCCGTCCTGGATGGTGAGGTCCTGGCGCACGACTTCCGCTACGCGCAGTTCCCGCACGCTCTTGGCGGCGGTCTCGATCGCGGCGCGAGCCGCGGCCTCCCAGGACTCGCTGCTCACGCCCACAACCTCGGTGACGCGATAGACGCTCTCCGCCATACGTACCTCCCTCAGACGATGGACCAGGTTGGGGGCCGAGTCTGACATCACCTCGGGCGCAGGACAACCAACGCCGCTGTAGGCTCGGGCGGTGTCCGGCGCGAGCAACGCCCCAGCCGGGTCCGAGCGCCAGCTCATCGTGTTCTCGCTGCACGGCGAGCACTATGGGCTGCCCATCGGCAGCGTGCGGGAGATCATCCGTTACACGCCGCCGCGGGTGACGGCGACGGCGCGCGGGCTGGTCCGCGGGATGATCAACCTGCGCGGGCTGGTGCTTCCGGTGCTGGACCTGTCGGAGCGGCTGGGGGGCTCACTGGAGGTCACGGACGCGACGCGGATCCTCGTCCTTGACATCGCGCAGGGCGTGCTGGGACTGATCGTCGATGCGGTGGACGGCGTCACCGACGTTCCCATTGAACGCATCACCTCCGTCCCGGCCGCCGGGGGCGACGACGCGCTGGGCGACGAGATCGCCGCGATGGACGACCGGCTCATCATGGTGCTCGATCCCAGCCGGGCGCTCGGGCACGTCCTTCGCGGACCGCAGGCGCGCGACGGGCAACCCGGCACGCCCGCGCCCGCTGACGGGACGCCGACGCCCACTGCACCCGCCCATGCGGAGGAGCACACGCCGTCGCCGCGCCCCGCCGTTCCGCCGCCCGCTCGCCGGCGTTCAGGCGCGACGCCTCAGGTCCCGCGCCGCGGGCGTCAGCGCCATCCCAAGGACACCGAGGAGTGACCGAGCCCGAGACGCTGGTGCGCGCGGCGTGCTCATTCGATCCGCGGCCGGCGGTTGAGCTCCTCGTCGGTCGCGCCACGATATCGCGTCACGATATCGTGACGGGATGTGTGGCCGGCGATGCCGACTTCGTCGCCGAGGTGCTGTCGCGCGATCGCGGCGCCGCGGGCACGCC
>DASXCN010000057.1:0-5523 GCA_036491155.1 Solirubrobacteraceae bacterium
ACGCACGGCGGGGCGATGACGTCGAGCGGCTCAACTCATGGGCGCCAGCGTCCGATGAAGGGACCAGAACGCTGTCCCTCGACGCCCGGTTTGATCCATGCTCGCACTCGCCCGACCCACCCTGGAGTCCGTCACCCACGACGCGGAAGTCAGCTTCCTGCTGCTCCGCAACGCCACGCCCGGGCTGCTGCTCGCTCACCCGACCCGTGACGGTGGCCTCATCTGCGAGCACGTGCGCGACGGCTGCCGGCCGGGCTTCTACCGCGTGACCCCGGCCGGCGCCATCGAGCCCGACCAGGTGCTGGACCGGCGCACCCTGCGCTTCACCGCGGCGCTGCTGCCCGCGGGCCTGCGGTAGGCGCGGCGCCCGGGCTCCGTGGCGGCGTTGAGCCTGGCACGGCCGCCGTCGATGCGCGAAGCTTCCGCGCTTCGCCGCCTCGGTCGCCGCGCCCGAGCCGATGCCGTCCCCGCCCAACGGGCACGCGCTGAGCACCTGACGCGGGCGCGAGATACAGCCTGCGCCCCACGGCCGATGCAGGGTGGGCCCCATGGCGGGAGGCGAGGCGATCGGGCACGCTCCGATCACCATCATCCCCGACCTGCTCATCGCCAGCGCGCTCGTACTCGCCAATGCCTTCTTCGTGGCCAGTGAGTTCGCGCTGGCGCGGATGCGTCCGACCCAGCTGTCCGAGCTCGAGGACGCGCGCCGCCGCGGGGCGCGCTCACTGCGCCACGCCGTGACCCATCTGGATGCCTACCTGGCCGCGTGTCAGCTGGGGATCACCATCGCCAGCATCGGCCTCGGCGTCGTCGGCAAGTCCGCGTTTGAGCGCTTGCTGGGGCCCGTGCTCGGTCCCGAGGCCGAGCTCGCCGGAGTCGCGGTGGCGGCGGGGCTGGCCTTCGCGCTCATCACCGTGCTGCACGTCGTGCTGGGCGAGTTGGCGCCCAAGAGCGTGGCCATCTCGCGCACGGTTCAGACCGCGCTGTGGGTGGCGGTGCCAATGCGCGCGTTCTACCTGGCCACCAAGCCCCTCGTCGATCTCTTCAACGGCCTGGGCAACCTGGTGCTGCGTCCCTTCGGCATCCCGCCGGCGGGGGAGGCCGGGCACGCGCCGCACTCCGAGCAGGAGCTGCGCGAGCTGTTGGTGCAGAGCAGCGAGCATGGGCTCATCACGCTGGAGGACCTGCTGGAGGAGCTGGTGGGGGAGATCGAGGAGGAGCCGCTCGTCCTCGGGATCGCGGGGGAGTAGGCGGTGGCGACTCCGGCCGGGTGGGCCGCGACGCTCGCCCTCATCGCTGCCCTGGTGGTCTTTGACCTCTGGCAGAGCGGCCGCCGACGCGACGCCCCGGGCGTGCGCGAGGCCGCGGCCTGGTCAGCGTTCTACATCGCCGTTGCGGCGCTGTTCGGCGTGGTCTTCGCCCTCATCGCCGGGTGGGACCTCGGAGCCCAGTACTTCACCGGGTACGTGGTCGAGAAGAGCCTCTCGGTGGACAACCTGTTCGTGTTCGTGATCATCATGGGCACCTTCGCGGTCCCGGCCGCGCAACAGCCACGTGTGCTGATGCTGGGGATCGTGGGCGCGCTGGTCCTGCGCGGTGCCTTCATCGCGCTGGGGGCCACGATGCTCGACGCCTTCTCGTTCACCTACCTGCTCTTCGGCGCGGCTCTGGTCCTCACCGCCGTTCAGCTGTTTCGCCATCGCGACCGCGATCCGTCGGTCACCGACAACGCGCTGGTCGCTGCCGCCCAGCGCGTGCTGCCGGTCAGCGGGGACTACGACGGCCATCGCCTGACCACGCGACGAGGTCGGCGCCGGGTGTTCACGCCGCTGGCCATCGCGCTGGTCGCCATCGCCAGCACCGACGTGCTGTTCGCGTTGGACTCGATCCCGGCGGTGTTCGGGGTCACTCAGCACGCCTACATCGTGTTCGCGGCCAACGCGTTCGCCCTGCTGGGCCTGCGCGCGCTGTTCTTCCTGGTCTCGGGGCTGCTGGACCGGCTGGTGTACCTGTCAACGGGCCTCGCGGCCGTGCTGGGTTTCATCGGCCTCAAGCTCGTGCTGCATTTCGCCCACCTGCACAGCGACGGGGTCCCCGAGATCTCGACCGGCCTCTCGCTTGCCGTCATCGCAGTCATCCTCGCCGTGACGACGGTGGCCAGCGCCGTCGCGGCTCGGCGCGATCCGCGGGCCCGCGCCCACGCCGGGGCGCTGCGTGGTGGGGAGGGTGCGCCGGGCCCGGCTTCGGCGGCGGCCGCGTCGGCATCGACCTCACAGCGCGATACTTCACCCTCGACACATCGAGCCAGGGGTGGACATGCGCGTCGAGAGCAACGGGGTGGGGATCGAGTATGAGGTGACCGGCAAGGGGCGGCCGGTGGTGCTATTGCATGGCTTTCCCGACTCGGGACGCGTGTGGCGCCACCAGGTGCCCGCGCTCGCCGATGCCGGGTTTCGGGTGATCGTGCCCGACATGCGCGGCTACGGCGGCTCCGACAAGCCTGCCGAGGTCGAGGCCTACGGCGTGGCGGCGTTGGCGGGCGACGTGCTCGCCGTCATGGCCGACGCTGGGGTGGAGCGCGCCCACATCGTTGGCCACGACTGGGGGGCGGCGGTGGCCTGGGGACTGGGCGCGCTGGCGCGCGAGCGCGTCGACCACCTGGTCGCGCTCTCGGTCGGGCATCCCAGGACCTTCCGCACCGGCGGGTATGAGCAGCACGAGAAGTCGTGGTACATGCTGCTGTTCCAGTTCCCCGGCATCGCGGAGGAATGGGCGTCGGCCGACGACTGGGCGAATTTCCGCAACTGGAGCGGTCACCCCGACCCCGACGGGGTCGTCGCCGACCTGGAGGCCAACGGCTCGCTGACGCCCGCGCTCAACTACTACCGGGCCAACGTGCCGCCGCGGGTGTGGCTGCGTCCGTCACAGCTCCCACCGGTTGCGGCCCCGACGATGGGCGTGTGGAGCTCAGGTGACTTCGCGCTCACGGAGCGTCAGATGGCCGCCTCCGAAGCCCACGTCACCGGCGAATGGCGCTACGAGCGGCTGGAGGGGCCGGGCCACTGGATGCAGCTCGAGGCCCCCTCGACCGTCAACGCGCTGCTCACCGACTTCCTCCCCGTGGGCTCGTGAGCGCCTCACGGATCCCACTCTGCACGCGGCCTAAAGCGAGGGCATCATGAGCACCACCAACGATCACGACTACGACTACGACGTCATCGTCCTGGGCGCGGGCGCGCCCGGGGAGCACTGCGCCGGCGCGATCGCCGAGGGAGGCCTGCGCGTCGCCGTCGTCGAGCGCGAGCTGGTGGGCGGCGAGTGCTCCTACTACGCATGCATCCCCTCAAAGACGCTGCTGCGCCCGGGTGAGGCGGTGCAGGGCGCGCTGGAGGCGGGCGCCACGGCCGCGGTCGACGTCGAGGCGGCGCTGGCCTGGCGGGACTACATGGTCTCCAAGTACTCCGACGCGAGCGCGGTGCAGTGGCTCACCGATCACGGCGTCGACCTCATCCGCGGCACCGGACGCCTCGCCGGCACCGGTGCCGTCGAGGTCGACGGCCGCCGCTACACCGCTCAGCACGTCGTCGTCGCCCTCGGCGCCGATGCCTTCATCCCGCCCGTCCCGGGACTGCGCGAGCTCGACGGCGTCTGGACCAACCGCGAGGCCACGGGCATGACGGCGGTGCCACGCCGGCTGATCGTCCTGGGCGGCGGCCCGGCCGGCACCGAGCTGGCGCAGGTGACGCGGAGCTTCGGGGCCGAGGTGGTGGTGGTGGAGGGCGCCGAGCGGGTGCTGGCGCACGAGCCCGCGCCGCTGGGCGAGGCGCTGGGCGAGGCCCTCCGGGCCGACGGCATCGAGCTCGCGCTGGGCGTGCAGGCCACCGCCGCCCGCCACGACGGAGAGGATTTCGTCCTCGAGCTCAGCGACGGCCGGACCGTGCGTGGGGATCGGCTGCTCGTGTGCACCGGGCGCCGCCCCCGGGTGCACGGCATCGGCCTGGAGACGGTGGGGGTCGAGGAGAACCCTCGAGGCATCCCGGTCGACGCCCGGCTCAGCGCGGGAGAACGACTGTGGGCCGTCGGCGACGTGACCGGCATCTGGCAGCTCACCCACGTCGGCGAGTATCAGGGCGAGGTCGTCGCCTCCAACATCCTGGGCGAGACGCGCGAGGCGCACTACGAGGCGGTGCCCCGCGTGACCTACACCAACCCGCAGGCCGGGGCGGTGGGCGAGACCGAGGGTCGGTTCCAGGGGACCGCCCGGGTCGCCGAGGTGGCCAAGACCGCCACCTACACCCACGCGTATGCCGAGTCGGTCGGCTTCCTCACCGTGCTCAGCGACGGCGAGCGGCTCACCGGCGCCTACGCGGTCGGTCCCGAGGCCGGCGAGTGGCTGCAGCAGGCGACCCTGGCCATCCGCGCGCGGGTGCCGCTGGACATCCTGCGCGACACCATCCAGCCCTTCCCGAGCTTCTCGGAGATCTTCGCCGCGGCCGTCAAGGCGGTCCGCGGCGAAGTCCTCGGCGCGCGCGAGTCCGCGGGAGCGGCGTCATGACCGGGGCGATGGACGGCCAGGTCGTCGTGGTGCTGGGCGGGAGTGCCGGGATCGGCCTGGAGACCGCTCGCGCGGGGCGCGCCGAGGGCGCCGAGGTCATCCTCACCGGCCGCAATCCACAACGGCTTCAGCAGGCCGCGGCGGACGTCGGGGCGCAGCGCACGGCGGCGTTCGACGTCAGCGACCCGGCCGCGCTGGGTCAGTTCTTCGAGGGCCTCTCTGGCCCGGTGGATCACGTCATGGTGACCGCGGGCAGCCCGAGCTATGCGCCGCTCGACGAGATGACCGCGCAGGACGTTCGCGACGCCCTCTCGGGGCACAGCGCGCTGTCGCTCGAGGTGGCACGGCACGTCCCCGCTCACGTACGGCCCGGCGGCAGCATCATCCTGATGAGCGGCACCGGCGGGCGGTCGCCCCGGGCACGCAGCACCGTGGCGGCGGCGACGGCGGCGACGCCGGCGCTGGCCAGGAGCCTGGCCCTGGAGCTGGCGCCCGTCCGCGTCAACGTGATCGCGCCGGGCTTCGTCGACACGCCGCTGTCGGCGCGGCTGCTGGGCGACGACCTCGACGCGCGCCGCGACGAGCTGCGCCGGACGCTGCCCATCCGCCGCGTGGTCGGCCCGGCCGACATCGCGGCGCTCGCGGTGCACCTGATGATCAACACCGCGCTGACCGGCGCGACCTTCGACATCGACGGGGGGCAGCAGTTGCTGGACTGACGTGGTCATACACCCGTCCAGCCCTACGCGCAGCGCGCTTATCGCAATCGCCGATGCTGCCGTTGTCTAAAGCCAGCAGGAGCGAACCGGCGTCGCCCACGGAGGGCACGCGCCTCAAAGCAAGGAAGCGAACAACTTATGAAACGTCTGATCCTGGCCGCCGGCCTGGCCGGCCTCGCCGTGTTCCCGGCGGGAGCGCTCGCCGCGAACTCGCGCGCGAAGGTGCTGTCGGTCGACGCGCGCCACCAC
>DASXCN010000058.1:0-3358 GCA_036491155.1 Solirubrobacteraceae bacterium
ACCGCCGCCGCGGCGGCGAACTCGATGTCGTCGTAGCCCACGATCGCCAGGTCGTCGGGCACCCGCAGGCCCCAGTGCACGTTGCGCTGCAACAGCCCCAACGCCAGCAGGTCGTTCGCGCAGAACACCCCGGTGGGCCGGCGAGGTGCGGGCAGTCCGGCGAGCCGCTCCCCGGCCCGCCTGCCCTCGGCGATGGTCAGTCCGGTCGTCTCGAGCACGACGAGGTCGTCCGGGTCGTGGCCGGCCTGCTCCAGGGCCGAACGCGCTCCCGCGATGCGGTCCGCCACCTGCCCGAGGGCGACCGGGCCGCCGACCACCGCGATCCGCTGATGGCCCAGTTCGAGCAGGTGGGCCGCCGCCATCGCCCCACCGGCCACGTCGTCCACGGTCACCGAGCAGTGGGCCGCACCGGCGTCGCGGTCGACGACCACCACCGGCGTGCCCTGGCGCGGCAGCTGCTCCAACCGCGGGTCCGTCGCGTCGACCGGGGTGATCAGCACGCCTTGCACCCGCTGCTCGGCGAGCAGTTCGAGATAACGAGCCTGGCGCCCGGCGTCGTCACCGCAGTCGCACAGGTACGTCGCCAGGCCCGCGTCGTCGGCGCTGCGCTGCACCCCCGCCGAGACGTCGGTGAAGAAGGGGTTCGCCGCGTCGAGCACAACGAAGGCCACCGTGCGGCTTCGCCCGGAGCGGAGGTGCCGAGCCGACTCGTTGCGCACGAACCCCAGCGCCGTGATCGCGCGCTCGACGCGATCACGGGTGCCCGGACTGACGCGGTCGGGCCGGTTCAGGACGTTCGAGACCGTGCCGAGTGACACTCCGGCCCGCGCCGCGACGTCCTTCATGCTCGGTGCGCCCACGCCCGCCATCATGCCCGCCACGAGCCGCGCATCCCGAAGCGCCGAACCCGGCAGGCGAATCGACGACGGGAGGCGGCGGTCCTGAGCCGGCGTCGCCGCGAGGCCACGCCATCGCCCGGTTGCCCTCGCCGACGGCAGGGCTCTCGCCACGAGCGGAACCGGCCGGCGCCGACGCTGGACTTCCGCGAGACGACGGGCGCCGAGCGTGGCGAACGGTTCATCGTTGCGACGGATCGCGTGGTAAAGCGGCTCTTCGCCATGAAGCTGGGAAGTAGTCGGCGACACGCGCTGTCAAGGGTGCGCTGAACACGGGCCTGGGGCCCTCACGATCCGTGATCACTGCGAAGAGATCACGAGGATCGAGGGAGGGCCCCAGGTGGGCGCAGAGGCTATCGACCCGATCGCAGCGGAGGCGGACTCGGGCGGTTCGCTGCTGGCCGAGGTGTTCGGCCTGGAGGGGTTCGAGGTGCTCGCGGCGGCCGACGCCGGCGGCGAGCTGGAGATCATGATCGAGACCCCGGCCGGGCCGGTGGGCTGTCCCGGGTGTGGGGCGGTGGCGACCCCGAAGGACCGCCGCCCGACCTGGGTGGCCGACCTGCCGATCGCGGGGCGGCCGGTGGTGCTGTGCTGGGTCAAACGCATCTGGTGTTGTCGGTACCGGCAGTGCGAGACGAAGTCGTGGACCGAGACCCACGAGGCGATCCCGCCGCGGGCCGTGCTCACCGACCGGGCGGCGGCCGGGGCGGTCGACGACGTCGCCCACGGCGCGACCGTGGCCGGCCGGGCCCGCGGGTTGGGGGTGGGCTGGCAGACGGTCAACCGGCAGGTCCTGGCGCGCGGCACCCCGGTGGTCGACGACCCCGCCCGGCTCGAGGGGGTCAGCGCGATCGGGGTCGACGAGCACGTCTGGCAACGCGGCACCGGGGGTCGGCCCACCGCGTTCGCCACCGGCCTCGTGGACGTGACCCCCGGGCGCCCTGCTCGCTTGTTGGACCTGGTCGAAGGGCGTTCCGGGGCGGTGCTGCGCGGCTGGTTGGCCGCCCGCCCCGGGGCGTGGAAACAGCAGGTCCGGGTGGCCGCGCTGGATCCGTATCGGGGGTATGCGACCGCGCTGGGCGACCAGCTCCCGCAAGCCCAGCGGGTGCTCGACCCATTCCACATCACCAAGCTCGGCCTCGACGTCCTCGACGAGGTCCGCCGCCGCGTCCAGCAGGACACTCTCGGGCGCCGCGGGCACCGCCACGACCCGCTCTACCGCGGCCGCAGGCTCGCTCGGCGCCGCTACGACCGGCTCTCGCAGCGCGCCTGGGATCGGCTGCGCCGCCGCCTGGCCGACGGGGATCCCAATGGCGAGGTCGCCGCCGCCTGGACCATCGCCCAGGACCTCATGGCCGCCTACGCCACCGACGACCCCGACCAGGGCCGCGATCGCGTCGAGCGCGTCATCGCCGCCGCACTGGCCTGCCCCGTGCCCGAGGTCGCCCGCCTCGGACGCACGCTGCGAGCCTGGCGTCCCGAGCTGCTCGCGCATTTCACCACCGGTGGTGTCGTCTCCAACGGGCCCACCGAAGCGATGAACCTGCTCATCGAACGCGACCGACGCACCGCCCACGGCTTCCGCAACTTCACCAACTACCGAACGCGACTCCTACTCGCGCACAGCCACACGACTTGCGATCATGGCGCACCACGGATCCGAGGACCCCATCCCAGGTTCGCGGCGTAGAGCCACTAATCCGCCCTACAGCACGGATTAGTGCTGTGAAGGAAACGGTCCGTTTCCTCCCCTTTGGGGCGGCCCGGAGGGCCATGGGGTCTCACGAGCCGGAGGCACCTACACCCGCTCGATGATCGTGACGTTGGCCTGGCCGCCGCCCTCGCACATCGTCTGCAGGCCCCACCGGCCGCCGGTGCGCTCGAGCTCGTGCAGCATCGTCGTCATGAGCCGGGCGCCGGTGGCGCCGATCGGGTGCCCGAGCGCGATCGCGCCGCCGTTGGGGTTGACCTTCGCCGGGTCGGCGCCGGTCTCCTTCAGCCAGGCCTGGACGACGCTGGCGAAGGCCTCGTTGATCTCGACCGTGTCCATGTCCCCGATGCCCAGGCCGGTCTTCTCCAGCGCGTACGCGGTGGCGGGGATCGGGGCGGTCAGGACCATGACCGGGTCGTCGCCGCGCGCCGAGACGTGGTGGACGCGGGCTCGGGGCGTGAGCCCGTGCTCGCGCACCGCCTTCTCCGAGGCGACGAGCAGCGCGGCGGAGCCGTCGGAGATCTGGCTCGACACCGCGGCGGTCAGGCGCCCGCCGGGGGCCAGGGTCTTGAGGCCCGCCATCTTGTCCGGGGTGGTGTCGGCCCGCGGGCCCTCGTCGGTGTCGACGCCCGCGACGGGCGAGATCTCCTTCGCGAACCGGCCCTCGGCGATCGCGCGCAGCGCCCGCTGGTGGCTCTCGTAGGCGAACGCCTCCATCTCGTCACGGGAGATCGCCCACTTCTCGGCGATC
>DASXCN010000059.1:0-6703 GCA_036491155.1 Solirubrobacteraceae bacterium
GGGATCCCCGCCATCGGCGCGGCCTTCCTCATCTTCATCCGCCGCGATGTCGCCGGCGGCTGATCCGCCGTCGGACGCCGAGCGCGTCCTGGTCGTCGACGACGACCCACCGCTGCAGCGGATGCTGACGCGCACCCTGTCAGCCGAGGGCTTCGCCGTCACGGTGGCCGGCGACGGGGGCGCCGCTCTGGCCGCCGCCGAGCGCGTCGCCCCCGACGTGATCGTCCTCGACGTGGCCATGCCGACGCTCGACGGCCTCGCGGTGTGCCGGCGCCTGCGTGACAAAGGGCTGCCCACGCCGATCCTCATGCTCACCGCGCGCGACGCCGTGCAGGACCGGGTGGCCGGCCTGCAGGCGGGCGCCGACGACTACCTGGTCAAGCCCTTCGCCATCGAGGAGCTGGTGGCGCGGCTGCGGGCGCTGACCCGCCGCGGGCAGTCGTCGGGCGCGCTGGCCTATGCCGACCTCAGCCTCGACGTCGCGGCGCGGACGGCCACCCGGCGGGGGCGCGCGCTGGAGCTCACCGGCCGCGAGACGGCGCTGCTGGAGCTGTTGCTGCGCCGGCCAGGTCGCATCATCACCCGCGAGCACGCGCTCGAGGAGATCTGGGACGACGCCGCCGAGGCCAACGTCGTGGACCGGTACGTCACCCGGCTCCGGCGCAAGCTGGGCGATCCGCCGCTGATCCGGACCTTGCGAGGTACGGGGTTCGTGCTCCGCGCCTAAGCCCGGATCCGCCCACCATCGGTGGAGCCGGGCTAACCGATGCTGAGCAGGCTGTAGACGCCCTCTTCGGGCATCGGCTGGCTGAACAGGAAGCCCTGCGCGCCGTCGCACCCGAGCCGGCGCAGCTGGGCGAGCTGGGCGTCGGTCTCGACGCCCTCGGCGATCACCGTGAGCCCGAGCGCGTGCCCCACCTCCACCGCGTCGCTCACCGAGTCCACGTCGCCGTCGGCGCGGCCCAGCTGCGACACGAGCGTCGTGTCGATCTTGAGAATGTGCACCGGCAGCTCCGAGAGCATGATCGACGACGAGGTGCCGGTGCCGAAGTCGTCGATGGCGAGGGTGACGCCGAGCTCGTTGAGCGCCGCCAGCTGGCGCATCGCCAGCTCCGGAGCCGCCTCCAGCGCCCCCTCGGCCACCTCCAGGCACAGGACGCCAGGGTCGTGGCCGCCGTCGCGTATGGCGGCGGCGAGGTACTCGACGAGGTGGGGGTCGCTCAGCTGCCGGGCCGACAGGTTGACCGAGATCGTCACCCCCGGACGCGACTTGCGCCAGCGCTCCACCTGGTCGAGCGCCTGCGCGATCACCCACTTGCCGATGGGGATGATCAGCCCGGTCTCCTCGGCGATCGACATGAACTCGACCGGCTCCATGAGCCCGAGCTCCGGGTGCTCCCAGCGCACCAGCGCCTCGAATCCCTCCAGGCCGGTCTCGTTGTTAAACGAGACGCGCGGTTGGTAGTGGACGCGCAACTGGGCTCGCTCGACGGCCCGGCGCAGCTCGCGCTCCAGATGGGTGCGCGGCCCCGGCAACCGGGCCATGACGTCCTCGAAGACCTCGAAGCGGGCTCCGCCGGACTCCTTGGCGCGGTACATCGCCGTGTCGGCCTGGCGGATGACGTCGTCGATCTCCTCCTCGGGATCGGTGACGATGTAGACGCCGATGCTGATCGAGACGGCGCGCGGCTGGCCGCCCAGGGTGAACGGCACGGCGGCGGACTGGCTGATGCGCTGGGCCACCAGCGCCGCCTCCCCCTCGCTCTCCAGGCCCTCGAAGAGGAAGGTGAACTCGTCGCCGCCGAAGCGGGCCACGGTGTCCATCGGGCGCAGCATGCCGCGGAAACGCTCGGCGAGCACGTTGAGCACCCGGTCGCCGGCCCCATGCCCGAGCGTGTCGTTGATCTCCTTGAAGCCGTCCACGTCGAGGAACAGGACCACCACCGGGTCACCGGTGCGGCGGCTGCGGTCAAGCGCTCCCCGCAGACGGTCCAGGAACAGCGCCCGGTTGGGCAGCGCTGTGAGCGGGTCATGCAGCGCCTGCAGCGCCAGCGCCGCTTCGCTGCGCTTGCGCTCCACCGCGTAGCTCACCGCGCGGGCCAGGCGCGGGGCGCTCAGCTCCGAGCGCACCAGGTAGTCCTGGGCGCCCGCGCGGACCGCGGCGAAGCCCGCGTCCTCCTCGTCGCCGTCGGCCACCACCACGATCGGGGTGGCCGGCGACGCGTCACTCAGGAGCGCGAGCGCGTCGAGCGCCGGCTGCTCGCGCAGGTCGAGCAGGACGCATGTCGCGCCATGGTCGGCCAGCTCCTGGACCGCATCGCCCAGGTGCCGGGCATGGCTCACCACAAGGCCGCGGCTCCACACCGACCGCAGCATTTCTCCGAGCTCGAGCGCAGCGCGCGCGTCATCCTCAACAAGCAGGATCCGCGCGGGCTTGCCGGGCCCGTACAGCTCCATCACCACCGTGCAAACCTCCGTGTTGCGTGCTGAAACTCTAACCGCAAATGAGAGGTTTGACCATAAAAACAAAAAAATGAAGTTTTGGCCGTGACGTTCGCCCGAAGACCACTTCGTTCGCTTCGCGCACGCATCGCGCTGGCCGCGGGGGCGGCGATTCTCGCCGCCGTGGCGCTGCTCGCGGTCATCACCGTGCTGCTGGTCAATCACGAGCTGCGCAGCTCACTGGACTCGGCGCTGCGTCAGCGCGCCCAGGAGGTGGCCGAGCTCGCCATCTCCACGCCCGCGGTCCTCACCGACCCGGGCGCCCTGGAGAGCCCGGTGTCGGGTCGCCAGATCTCGGTGCAGGTGGTCGATCGCCGCGGGCGGATCGTGGCGCGGTCGCTGAACCTGGGCGCGCGGGTGCTCCCCGAGGACGCGCTGGAGCGCGGCGCCCGCCTGCACGGGCGTACCGGCGCCGAGGACATCGAGCTCGACGGCCGGCCGCTGCGCACCTACGCGGCGCCGATCGCCGACGCCGGCGGACCCGCCGCGGGCGGGGCGGTGCTGGTCGCCTCCGACACCTCCGACATCGCGCACATCACCTCTCGCCTCGGACTCCTGGTCGCGCTCACCGGCGCGGCGGTGGCGGTGCTCGCCGCCCTGGCCGCGGCGGCCCTCACGCGCCGGGGCCTGCGCCCGCTGCGCACGCTGGCGACGGCCGCCGGCGAGATCGAGGCCACCGCCGACCCGGCGCAGCGGTTGCCCGAGGCCACGACGCTCGATGAGATCGGCCGGCTCACCGGGGTGCTCAACCGCATGCTGGCCTCGCTGGAGGAGGCACGAGCGAGCGAGCGGCGGCTGCTCGCTGACGCCTCGCATGAGCTGCGCACGCCGGTGACCGCGCTGCTGGGCAACGTCGAGTACGCCGCGCGCCACGGGGCCGATGAGGAGGTGCTGGCCGACCTGCGCCACGACGCCCGCCGGCTGGCCCGTCTGGTCGACTCGCTGCTGGCGCTCGAGCGCGCGGGGGAGGGGGTCACCGAGCTCTCGCCGCTACGACTCGACGAGCTGGTGCGCGTCGCCGTCGACGAGCGCGACCCGGGAAGGGTGCACGTCGGCTCGCTGGATCGCGTGACGGTGGCCGGTGACGCCGATGCGCTGCGCCGCGCGGTGGGCAACCTCATCGAGAACGGGTTGGTGCACGGCCCGCCGCGCGGGCACGTCACCGTGTCGCTGGATGTCGTGGGCGACCGGGCGCTGCTCCGCGTCGCCGACCAGGGGGCGGGCCCGGACCCGGAGCTGCATGGCCAGCTGTTTGAGCGCTTCTGGCGCGGCCCGGGCGCCTCGGACCGGCCCGGATCGGGGTTGGGGCTCTCGATCGTGGCCGAGATCGCCCGCCACCATCACGGCCGGATCCGCGTGGACGGTTCGACGTTCACCCTCCTGCTGCCGGTCCTACGCAACGGGTCAGAGAGCGAGTAGGCGCGCGGACGGGGCGATTTCAGCCGGCGTCTCGCCCTCGGGGCGCGGGCGCAGGCTCATCTGCCACCACCCGACGCTGTACCACCGCCCGAACTTGAAGGCCACGTCGTGGTAGACGCCGATGAGCCGGAAGCCCAGCGACTCGTGCAGCCCGACGCTGCCGTCGTTGGGCAGCGTCACCCCGGCGCAGAGCTCGTAGATGCCCTGCCGCTTCAGGAGCTCAAACAGGACGGCGTACAGCGCGCGACCCACCCCGCGGCGCTGGTGAGCGGCGGAGATGTAGACGGTCACGTCCGCCGACCAGCGGTAGGCGGCGCGGTCGTGGTGGCGCGACCCGTAGGCATAGCCGACCACCTCGCCGTCGATCTCGGCCACCAGCCACGGATGGCTGCGCGAGCTGATGCGGATGCGGTCGGCCATCTCATGGGGCTCAGGGGCGCGCTCCTCCAGGGAGGCCACGCCGTCGGTGACGCTGGGGGCATAGATGGCGGCGCAGGCGGCGGCGTCGCGGTCAGGATCGGCGTGACGGATGTCCATCGTCAGGAGTGTGCGCCAAGCGCCGTGCAGATCCGGTGAACGTCGGCGGCGCGGGCTGGTGCGGGGCACGTGGCCAGCGTCGCCGGGACGGCGAGGCGGATCGCGGAGGTCATGAACGTCGCGGGGGCGCGTCGCGCGCGCTCCAGCGAGACCGGCGCCTCGCGCGCGTGGTAGCCGAGCGCCGGCGCCAGCTCCAGCAGGAGGGCGCGGGTCACGCCGGGCAGGATCCGCCCATCGGCGGGCGGCGTGACGAGTGTGTCGCCCTCGAGCACCCACAGGTTGCCCCACGCCCCCTCCAGCACCATGCCGTCCGCGTCGACGAGCAGCGGCGTGGCCCCCGCCCCGCCCCCGCTCCGCGCCCCGCCCCCGGCACCGTCCGGCGCCCCGTCCCGGCTCCCGGCTTCGCGGCTCGATATCGCGCCACGATATCGTGACGCGATATCAAGCAGGCGGCGGTCGCGCCACTTGTGCGGACCCAAGCCGCCGGCGACGACGAACGGCTCCAGGGTCACGGGGCGGCGCGTGTCGGCGGCGACGGGGCGCGCGGTGATGGCGACCTCCTCGCCGAGAACGACGTCGACGCGCAGCCGGTGCTCGCGGGGGAGGCCGGCCGCCGCCGCGCGCACGCGGTCTGGGAGGTCGGGCGGCAGGCGCTCGCCGTAGAGCGCGGCGATCGAGTGGGCGAGGCGATCAAGGTGCCGCGCGAGCGCCTGGACGCGCCCGTCGCGGACGAGCATCGTCTCGAACACGCCCTCGGCGGGGTCAGGCCGCACGGATGACCGGCGCCGCTCGCTCCACGCCCGCGCTCGCGCCCACCGCGGCGGCGATCGGCCGCGCCTTGGTCAGCGCCTCCTCGAGCTCGGTGCGGGGGTCTGAGTCGGCGACGATCCCGCCCCCGGCGCCGAGCCACACCCGGCCGTGAGCCAGTTCCAGCGTGCGGATGGCGACGTTGAGCTCCAGGCCGGCGACCGGGCTGGCGAAACCGACCGCACCGGTGTAGACCTCGCGCCCGGCCTGCTCGGATTCGGCGATGACCCGCAGCGACTGGACCTTGGGGGCTCCGGTGACCGAGCCGGGCGGGAAGGTCGCGCGCAGGACGTCGGCGTCGGTGACGTCTGGGCGCAGGCGGCCGTGGACATGTGAGACCAGGTGCCACAGCCCCGGGTGGGGCTCCGCGGTGGGCCGGCGGGGGGCGACGATGCTCCCGTACTCACACACGCGACCGAGGTCGTTGCGCATGAGGTCGACGATCATCACGTGCTCGGCGGCGTCCTTGACCGAGCCGCGCAGGGCGTCCAGCGCGGCGGCGGCGATCGCCGGGTCGGGGTCGCGCGCGATCGTCCCCTTGATGGGGCCGGTGACGATGTGGCGGCCGCGCCGGCGCACGAACAGCTCGGGCGACAGGGAGGCGATGCCGCCGCGGGGTGTGCTGAACGCGGCGGCGTACGGCGGGTCCAGATGCCCCAGCGCGGCGGCGAAGAGGTCAGTCGCGGAGGCGTCGGTCTCGCCGTGCAGCCGCAGGCATAGGTTGGCCTGGAAGATCTCGCCGGCCGCGATCCGCCGGCGGCACTGGGCGACGGCGTCGAGGTGGTGGGCGGCGTCGCCGGCGCTGATGCACAGCGGTGAGATCTGGACCGGCGAGGGCGGCGATGCCGGTCGGCTCAGGAGGTCGGCCAGTGCCCGGCGGCGGCGCTCGAGCGCGTCGCGGCGGGCTGACGTGACCAGTGCCTCAAACCACCACTGCCCGTCGGGGGTGCGGCGCAGGACGTTGTCGTAGTAGGCGAGATGGAACTCGGGGAGGGGAATGGGGCGGTGGGGGTGCAACGGGATGCGCTCCACGCGGGCCGCCAGGCGGTAGCCCAGCCAGCCGAACCAGCCGCCCCCGACGAACCCGGACGGGCCCTCGACGATGGGCGCGTCCGGGGCGCCAGGGCTGGCGGCCACCTCCGGCAGCGCGTCGAGCACCGCGAACGGGTCTTCGGCGTCACCGGCCACGCGCAGCGGGTCGGCGCCCACGATGGCGCCCCCGCCGGACCACTTGCCCGAGAGCGCGAAGGGCAGCGGCTCGCGCGCGGCCAGCGCCTGGAGCACCTGCGCGGGCGAAAGCGAACAGGCAAGCGGGACGCGGATCGGCGTCGCCGAGGGCGCTGAGGGTGGCGACGCTAAGGTGGGCTTGACCGGCACGCTGCTCATACTGTACGAATTGGTCCAATGACTGCAACGTTGATTGACGGCAAGGCCATCG
>DASXCN010000060.1:0-5868 GCA_036491155.1 Solirubrobacteraceae bacterium
CCCAGCGCAGCACCGTCGACGTGCGACTGTCGGACAGCAGCCAGCCGATGCCCCCGCCGGCGACGGCGATCATCACCGCCGCGGGCTCGATCATGTAGCGGCTGACCGCCGACCAGCCGTGGTAGGCGAAGGCGACCTCGATGACCAGCCACAGCAGCGCGGCGGCGACGATGAGCAGCGTGGAGCGGTCACGGCGCAGCACCGCCAGGACCACGCCGATCAGCCCGGCCAGCTGCATGGGGAGCTCGTAGAGGCTGCGGAAGCGGCTGACCACGCCGATGATCTTGTTGCCGTGGATCACCGTCTGCTGGTTCAGCGCAAGGTCGCCGGAGATGAACCAGCTCTTGGAGGTCAGTGCCGGGATGCTGAACCAGAAGACAGGGATGAAGACCAGACCCCCGATCACCATCAGCCACATGGAGGGGGTGCGCACCGTCCACATGAGCCACAGGCCGTAGAGCCCGGCGAACACCCACGCCTCGGGCCGCCCCAGGGAGGCGAGCACCAGCATGCCGAAGGCCAGCCGCCGGCGGCCGATCAGGTGGCAGTCGATCGCCGCCAGCAGCGCCGCCACGATCAGCGCGTCGGAGTTGGCGATGAGGACCAGGTGCGCGTAGGTGTTGATCCCCAGCACACCGAGCCCGGCGAAGGCGCCCGCCACGTAGGGGGCGAAGCGGCGTCCGACGCCGTCCCCACCCACCCCGGTCAGGTGGAAGGCGACCCGCGCCGCGAACACTGCGCCCAGCACGGCGCCCGCCACCGCGGTGCCCATCCACAGCCACATCTGACCGGCCCCCACCACCGCATAGGGCAGCGTGAACAGGAAGGGCAACGGCTTCCACGAGGGCGCGCCGTCGGTGTTGAGGTTCCAGTGCAGGACCTGCTTGCCCCACACCAAGAAGCCGAAGCCGTCGTAGGACGGGCGCATGTCCGAGACGACGACGAACAATGCCGAGGCGGCGCACACCCCCAGGGCGACCCACGGCCACCATCGCCGCCATAGCGGGCGCCGCGACGCAGAGCCCGCCGGGTGCAGGGCGGGCCCCCCGATGCGAGGTGCCGTTGCCGGGACCGATGTGCTCACGTACCGGTCACCAGGGCGTCAGGAGGTGCTCGCGCCGTGCGTCACAGCAGTTCTCCCAGCGCGCCCAGGAACCGGCCGTTCTCAGCATCGGTGCCGACCGTCACGCGCAGCGATCCGTCGCGTCCCAGGGCGGCGCCGGCCCGGACCAGCACCCCGCGCGCCCGCAGTCCGGAGATCACGTCGGCTTCGACGATGTCCTGCGGCAGGCGGGTCCAGACGAAGTTGGCGTCGGACTCGGCGACCCACAGCCCGAGCGCGCGCAGGCCCTCCATCAGCTCCACGCGCGCGGCCACCGTGTGGGTCACCCGGCGCTCGACCTCGTCCTGGTGGCGCAGCGCCTCCACGGCTGCGGCCTGCGCCGCCATGTTCAGGTAGAACGGCTGGCGCGTCTGGTCCACGGCGGCGCGGAAGTCCTCAGACCCGCACAGCCCGTAGCCGACGCGCAGCCCGGCGAGCCCGTAGGCCTTGGAGAACGTCCGCAGCAGCACCAGGTTGGGCCACCGGCGCAGCAGGTCGAGGGAGGCGTAGGTGTCGCCCAGGGTCAGCGCGAACTCGCAGTAGGCCTCATCGAGGATGACGCACACGTGACGCGGCACGCGCTCCATGAAGGCGGCCACCTCGTCGAGCGGCAACGAGGTCGAGGTCGGGTTGTTCGGGTTGCAGACGAGGACCAGCCGGGTGGCCACTGTGATCTCCGCGGCCATCGCGTCGAGGTCGTGGCGATCGGAGTCGTCGAGCGGCACCTCGATGGCACGGGCGCCCGACGCCGCGGCCAGGTGCGGGTAGACACTGAAGGCCGGCCACGCGTAGACCACCTCGGCGCCCGGCTCCAGCAGCGCCTCGCCGGCAGCGAGCAGGATGTCGCAGGACCCGTTGCCCAGCGCGATCCGCTCGCCGGGGATGCCGTAGCGCTCAGACAGCGCCCGGCGCAGGGGCATGTAGGACGGGTCGGGGTAGCGGTGCACGCCCGACAGCACTCGGTGGGCGGCCTCCACCACCGCGGGCGCGGGCGCGAAGCAGGACTCGTTGGAGGCCAGCATCGCGGTGTCGGCGCCCAGGTCATAGCCGGCCGCAAACGGGTAGGACGGGATCCGGCGGATGCGCTCTCCGAATTCGATCGCCATCTCGCGCCCCAGACTATTGCGCGGCGTCGAGGTCGGAGCGCAGGGCCCGCGCCTCACCCAGGTAGACGTGCTGAGGCGTGTGCTGCTCATCGGCGTAGTAATGCAGCATGAGCCGGACGATCCGGGGCATCGCACCCGGGACGGGGATCTCTCGCGCACACAGCAGCGGCACCTTGTCCAGGCCCAGACGGCGGGCGGCCAGCGCGGGGAACTCGGCGTTGAGGTCGTCGGTGAGCGTGAAGATGCAGCTCACCATGACGTCGGTGGTGAGCGCGTTTCGGTCCATCAGCTCGCGGATCAGAAGGCTGGTTCCCTCCAAGATCGCGCTCGCCTCGTTGACCTCAACGCTATTGGCGCCTCGGAGCGCGAACAGCCGCATGGGGCGGTAATTCTGCCAAAGGACCCCGCGGCAGCGCGGGCGACGACAGTTCGTAGACGGTGGCGCAGCCAAACCGGGTGGTGGAAACGATGAGCTCACCGAGGAGGCGCCCCAGATCGGCATGCGCCGCACAGCTGGCCAGCAGGAAGCGCGCACCGCTCTGGCGCACCAGCCTCCGCGCCTGCGCTTGGGTGTCCTGGCCGCGGAAGAGCGCGTCGGCGGCGTCCGAGCGCGGGAAGCACCCGGGCTCAGACCACAGGCAGTTGCCCACGAAGGTACGCCGGCCGGTTGCCCCTGGCACCGCCTCGCCCAGGTAGAACTGCGTGAGCACACCCCCGGGCTCGGGGTTCGTGTCCAGGTAGTGCAAGGCGGCGTGCTCGCCGTGGGTGATGAAGTTGGCGTTGCCGCCGGCCGGGTCGACGTACTTGTGGGCGGTGGCCAGCGCATAGGCGTTGGCCGGGATGAGGGCCAGGGCGATCACACCCGCGGCCACCAGGTGAGCGCGTGGGATGGTGCGCAGTGACGTCTCGGTCACCCCCTTGACGGCCAGCACGGCCAGCGGGACGGTGATCCCGTCGAAGGCGTGCAGCGGGGTCGCGCTCAGCCCCGTGGCCGAGAAGACGTAGATGAGGACCGCCACCGGCGCCCACAGGCGCAGCAAGAGCTCCAGCGTGCTCTGCGCGCGGCCGCGATATCCCAGCAGCGCCGGAATGGCCAATGGAGCGATGCCGATGGCGATCGCCGACGCCGGGAAGGCGTGCTTGCTCTGCACCCGGGCCAGCTTCCAGGAGAGGTCCAGATGGCCCAGCAGCAGGTAGTAGAGCAACGGCAGCGCGGTGAGCGCCAGAGTGAGCACGGGCAGCGCCAGACGGCGCCACTGTGCGGTACGCCACCACAGCAGCAGATCGCGCCAGCGGATCAACTCGGCAAAGAGGACGAGCAGGATGAGCGTCTCCCCCTGCCATGGGTGAAGCATCGAGGCCAGGCCCCCGAGCAGGCCGCAGATCCAGTCGGGCCGCCCGGCCAGGCGCACGCGGTCATAGCGCACGACGGCGAAGGTGATGAGCGCGACCGACAACAGACCGAAGGGGTACCCCCACGACAGCCACGTGGGCATCATGTCGCCGACGATCCCCAGCGCGCCGGCGATCACCGTGAACGAGCCGAACCCGACGCCCAGGGCGAGCGCCGCGCGGCGGTGCGCCACCTCGGCGAAGCTGCGGTTGGCCGCCGCGCGCATGCCGAGGAACACCGCCACCACCGCCACCGGTTTCCACAGCAGCAGGGCCAACCAGGAGGGGACTCCGGTGGCCGCCACCGCACCGGAGAGGAGGATGGCGGGCTGGAAGTAGTCCGACGGCGTGGAGCGCAGGACGAACAGGTTGGCGATCAGCCCATGGTGCGCGGCCGCCCGCACCCACGACAGGTACTGCATCTGGTCCACGATGTAGTAGCCGTCGGTCCCGGTCCAGGTGAGGCCGTCGCGGGCGGCGTGGAAGGCGTCGAGGCCCACCGTCCACATCGACATCGCCCCGAAGGCGACCAGCAGCGCGATCTCGAAGCGGTCAAGGCGACGCGGACGCGGCGACGGCGGCGCCGCAGGGGGCGGGCCCGCCGCGGAGACGGCCGGCGGAGGTTGGACGCGCACGGGGCCGGTAGCTAAGCAGAGCCGGAAACGGCCGGCCCCGGCCGCTAGTGGCCCAACTTATATTGAAGTGACGAGCTCGCGCGGCCGGCCGGCGTGTTGAGCAGGTTGATCTGGTGCTGGTTGTTGTAGGTGGCCACCGCCGGCACGAACGCGAACAGCAGGTAGACGGTGAGCACGGCGGCCAGGCGACGCAGGTTCAGGCTCGTGGACAGCGCGGCCAGCGGGAGCAGCCACACGACGTACCACGGCATGAGCCAGCTCAGGCTGGCGATGAGCGCCAGCGTCGACCAGCCGGCCCCTCCGATCCAGTCGCGGTTGCGGTAGAACTGATGCGCCACCACCAGCACCACCCCGACGGCGGCGAGCTTGAGCAGCAAGGGCGTCCCCCCGACGCCGAGCAGCAACCCGAACACGTTGGTGACCGAGAAGCCGGTGAGCAGCGTGCTCTGCTGTGAGAGGTTGGGCAGCGAGAAGCCGAACAGCGCCAGGTCCAGCACGATCAGCGGCAGCGCGGTGGCGGCTGCGCCGATCAGCACCCGCACGCGTCGCGACCGAACGGCGGCGGCCACCAGCAGGAAGGGCAGGAGGATGATCGCGGTGAACTTGACCGCCACTGCCAGCATCAGCACCGCGCCGGCAGAGCGGTCGCGGCGCGCCAGCACCAGCGACATGGCGCCGAGCATCGGCGCCAGCATGAAGAAGTCGTTGTGGAAGCCCTCGACGGCGTAGATGAGGAAGACCGGGTTCAGCGCCACGAAGGCCACCGGAAAGCGCGGGTCGCGACCCAGCTGGCGCGCGATCTGTCCCACGAGCACGACGACGGTGAGGGCGAGCAGGACCGTGGCCAGCTTCACCGCCCAGTAGGCGATGGGAAGCGACACCAGCGCCAGCGGGTAGGTGAGCGCGATGAACAGAGGGCCGTAGGGACTGCGCAGGTTGTGCCAGCTCGAGAACCCGAAGACCGGGTCAAAGAGCTCCTGGCGGATCACGTGCGTGTACGGGTTGAGGTGATGCAGGGCGCCGAGACGCGCGTAGCCCAGATAGTTGAAGAGGTCGGTGAGCTGCATCGGGGGGCTGAGCAGCAGGATCAGGTTCAACGCCACCACCGCGATGGCGATCGTCCGCAGCGGCAGGCTGCGCACCGCCGCCAGCACCACGGCGTAGGCCACCAGCATCGCAAGCAGCACCAGGCTGAAGACCAGGCCGAGCGTCTGAGGATCAGTGATCAGCCGCGGGATGACGAGGTGCAGCGGCCCCGACTCCCAGTTGGGGAAGATCTCGTTGGAGCGCGGGACGAGGACCGACGGTCCCGAGCTGGCGGCGGCGACGATCGCGAAGGTGCCGGCGATGACGACGCCGAGCGCGATTCGCCCGGCCACCGGGCCGAAGGTCAGGGCTCTGCCCCGTGCCGTGCGCTCCTCGGAGAGGGCGACCCGGGGCAGCGCCACGGTCGCCTCGGCGCCGGCCAGCGCCCCCGTGGTCGGGGCAAGCGCAACCGGAGGATCGGGGCTGCCGGAGTCCTCGCGCATGCGTTGAAGATAGTGGCGCGCGCGACTCAGCGGCGCGGTCCGCGTGCCGGTTGCGATCGTGTTAGCCACGCCGTCGGCGCCCCGCCGACCCGTTTTGCGACCGG
>DASXCN010000061.1:0-5227 GCA_036491155.1 Solirubrobacteraceae bacterium
CGGCATCGGCGAAGCCCGCCACGCGGACTTCGGGATCACCGGCGCCAAGGACATGGGCATGATCTACTCGCGCGGCGAGCCCCTGAAGAAGGTCCGCACCGAGAACCTGGTGGACGAGCTGTTCGCCGAGATCGACCGCTATTACGAGCGCGGCAAGCAGGTCGTCCGCGACGAGGGCGAGGCCGCCGAGGCCCGGGCCTGGCTGGCCGAGAACGAGGACGCGACCGCGATGACGCCCGAGCGGATCGCCGCGATGGAGGCGGCCGCAGCGGGCGAGGAGAACGCCGGGATCATGCGTGTGATCGATCCCGAGCATGCTCGGCTCGACGAGGCGCAGTCGCCCGTGGCCGGGCGGCGGTTCACGCGCGCCTGACCGGTTTCCGCGGGCCGCATCTCGCGGCGAGGGTGAATTGCATCGTTATGAGGCAATTCACCCTCGGCGAGACGTCCGGATCCGCAGTCCGCCCTCGATAGCGAGAGCCGGAGAGCGCCGAAGCTACGAGGCGCTCGAGAAGTCCTCGGCCACCTTGGCCCAGTTGACCACGTCCCACCACGCGTCGATGTAGTCCGGGCGGCGGTTGTTGTACTTGAGGTAGTAGGCGTGCTCCCAGACGTCGATGCCCAGCAGCGGCGTCTTGCCGTCTGAGACCGGGCTGTCCTGGTTGGCGGTGGAGACGATCGCCAGCCCGGAGCCGTCGTGGACCAACCAGGCCCAGCCGGAGCCGAAGCGCCCGATGCCCGCGGCCTTGAACTGGGCCTTGAAGTCGTCGAAGGAGCCGAACGCGGAACTGATGGCGTCGCCCAGGGCGCCGCCGGGCGCGCCACCGGCGTTGGGGGCCATCCACTCCCAGAAGAGCGAGTGGTTGTAGTGCCCGCCGGCGTTGTTGCGCACGGGGCCCTGCTTGTCCGAGGGCAGGGAGCTGAGGTTCTTGAGGACCTCGACGACGTCCTTGTCAGCCCATTCGGTGCCGTCGAGGGCCTTGTTGGCGTTGTCGACGTATGCCTGGTGGTGCTTGTCGTGGTGGAGCTTCATCGTCGCCTCGTCGATGGTGGGCTCCAGCGCGTTGTAGTCGTAGGGGAGGGGCGGGACGGAATAGGCCATCACAAAGCTCCTTATCTGGACCGCAAGTTGCGAGCGTTGTATCAGAACATAGCTCCACGCTGGCTGAGGGCGCGAGCAAGCATGATCGCCCGCGCCCAGACCCGGCGGGCGGGTACGCTTGGGCGTCGATGACCCTGCTCTCCACCTATTTCCTGCCGACCGAGCGGGAGCCTCCGGCGGACGCCGAAGCGATATCGCACAAGCTCATGGTCCGCGCCGGGCTGATCCGGCAGGTGGGCGCCGGACTGTGGTCATGGCTGCCGGCCGGGTGGCGCATCCACCAGCGCATCGTGCAGATCGTTCGCGAGGAGATGAACGCCATCGGCGGCCAGGAGCTGCTGATGCCGGTGATGCATCCGGCCGAGCCGTGGCGGCGCACCGGCCGCTACTCGATCGAGGAGCTGTTCAAGCTCAAGGACCGCAAGGGCGCGGACATGGTCCTGGCCCTGACCCACGAGGAGATCGTGACCGGGCACGTGGCGGCGGCGGTCAAGTCCTACCGCGAGCTTCCGCTCATCCTCTACCACTTCCAGGTCAAGGAGCGCGACGAGGCGCGGCCGCGCGCCGGGGTGCTGCGCACCCGCGAGTTCATCATGAAGGACGCCTACACCTTCGACCGCGACCGCGAAGGCCTGGACGTCGCCTACGACAAGCACGCCGAGGCCTACGCGCGCATGCTCGACCGCTGCGGGCTGGAGTGGTACCGGGTCGCCGCCGACGTGGGGATGATGGGCGGCCACGGGGCCGACGAGTACATGGCGCCGTGCGCGGCGGGCGAGAACGACGTCGCGTTGGCGGCCGGCTATGCGGCCAACATCGAGGTCGCCTCCGCCGACGCGCAACCGGTGCAGCTGCCCCCGGGGATCGATGCCCCGGAGCTGGTCCAGACGCCGGGCGCAACGACCATCGAGGCGCTCGTCGGCTCCCTCGAGGTGCCGGCCGGCGCCACGCTCAAGGCGTTCCCGGTGATCGTCGACGAGGACGCGATGAAGCTGGTGGTCGTTCGTGGCGACCATCGCGTCAACGAGGTCAAGCTCCAGAACACCCTGGGCCAGCCGTTTCGTGCCGCGCGCCCCGACGAGATCGAGCAGCGCCTCGGTCCGCCGGGATACATCGGGCCGGTCGGCGCCGGGCTGCCCGTCCTGCTCGACGCCGCGGTCACCGCCAACGGCTCCGGGTCCTACGTCGTCGGCGCCAATGAGCCTGACGCTCACCTGCGCGGGGTGGAGCCCGGGCGCGACTTCGCGTACGAGACCGTAGATGTGCGCACCGTGGTCGCCGGCGACACCGTCGACGGCAGCGCGGTCCGGATCGAGCCCGCCATCGAGGTCGGCAACATCTTCAAGCTGGGGACGCGCTACTCCGACCCGCTGAAAGCCACCTACCTGGACGAGACCGGCAAGTCGCAGCACATCTGGATGGGCTCGTACGGCTTCGGCCCGGCTCGCACGGCGGCCGCTGCGGTGGAGCAGTTCGCGGATGCCGAAGGGATCTCGTGGCCGCGGACGATCGCCCCCTTCGACGTCGAGCTGGTGACGCTGGGCAAGCCCGGCTCCGAGGAGCGGACGTTCTCCGACACCCTGTACCGCGACCTGCAGGCCACCGGCCTCGACGTTCTCTACGACGAGCGCGACGCCGGCCCCGGCGAGAAGTTCACCGACGCCGAGCTCCTCGGTTGCCCGCTGCGGCTCACCGTCGGGCGGCGGACCCTCGGCGCCAACGAGATCGAGGTCCAGGTGCGCCGCGGGCGCGAATCGCGCACGGTCGGAGTAGAGGGCGCGGCCGAGGCGGTGGCCGAGCTGTGGCGGGGGCTGCCGTAGACGCCGTCCCGCGATCGTGAGCCCTCGGATCACCAAGCGGCGCCTCTTCGGAATCGACCGCTCCGGGCCCAATCCGGTCCAGACCCGCTCAGACCAGCCGCTGCATCCGTGGACGATCCCCAACGCCATCGGCTACGCCCGCCTGGCCGGGATCCCCGTGTTCCTCATCCTGGCGCTCTCGAGCGGCGACGGTCACTCGACGGTGGCCACCATCCTGTTCGCGGTGATCGGGTGGGCCGACTACCTGGACGGATTCGCCGCCCGGCTCACCGGCCAGTACAGCCGCCTGGGCGCGCTGCTTGACCCGGTCATCGACCGGCTGCTCGTCGTCTCGGGGATGGTGGTGTGCTGGGACTTCTCGCTGCTGCCCCGCTGGGCGATCGCGCTCGTCGTCGCCCGCGAGGTGCTCATGCTGGGCCTGAGCCGCTATGGGCTGTCGCGGGGGGTGGAGGTCACGATCAACTGGCCGGGGCGTGTCGGCGTCGCGCCGACGATGGGGGCCCCGTTCTTCGCCATGGCCGGCGTCCACTGGCTGGCGCTCATCCTGCTCTACGTGGGACTGGCGCTGGCGCTGCTGGCGACCGCGATGTATGTCCGCAGCGGAGTGCGCCAAGCGCGTAAGCTTGCGGAAAGCGGCGCCTGACCCGGTCGCCGGCACACGCAAATCGGACCGTCACCCAGTCCCAACCCGCCCGGGGCCAGGCGGACAGACTCTCAAGCTCAGCTTGACCCTCTGGGAGACAAGGTTATACTCGCGGACCTACACACGAGAGGGAACGAACAGCATGGACACCTTTCCAGACCTTGGGTCACTGACCGACCAGGAGCTGAAGGACCTGATCAAGCAGCTGACCGAGGAGGAGATGGAGATCTCCTATCGGCGGCGCATCCTGCACGGCAAGATCGACATCCTCCGCGCCGAGCTGGTCAATCGTCTGCGCAAGAAGGACGAAGGCGGGGAGCTCATCATCTCCGGCGCCGACGTCCAGCAGCTGACCGACATCCTGGCGGGAAGGGTGCCGGCCGACCAGCCCGAGTAGCGCTCCGTCAGGCCCGATGGCCCAGCACTGCCCTGAGTGCGGATTTGCCAACGACGACGGCGCCAGCTATTGCCAGCGCTGCGGCGCTTTCCTTGCCCAGAGTGAGCAGTCGCCCGGTCTCTCGACGGCGACCTACAAGGTGGGCGAGACGGGCGAACTCGAAGTGGTGGAGCTCGAGGACGTCGTCCGTGGCGGGGCCGCGCTGGTCATCCGCGCCGGCGGGGGCCGCGCGGGGGAGAGCTTCCCGCTCGAGGGCGACCGCATGACCGTGGGTCGCCGCCCGGAGAGCGACGTCTTCCTTGACGACGTGACCGTCTCCCGGGACCACGCGGTGATCGTCCGTCGCGGGAGCGATTACCACCTCGACGACTGCGGCTCGTTGAACGGGACCTACGTCAACCGCCGACGGATCGATTCCCACCGGCTCGCCGACGGCGACGAGCTGCAGATCGGGAAATACAAACTGGCCTTCCTCAGTCGCTGATGAGCACCGACACCCCCGCACCCGAGCTGCAAATCCCCGAGCCGCCCGAACCCGAGGACCAGCGCCCGCGCCAGAAGGCGGTCACGATCGGCGCGGTGTGCAAGGCGCTGCATCAGGAGTTCCCCGACATCTCGATCTCCAAGATCCGCTACCTGGAGGACCAGAAGCTGCTCGCGCCCCGGCGCACGCAGGGTGGCTACCGGCTCTACACCCAGTCAGACATCGCGCGCCTGCGCACGATCCTGCGCCTGCAGCGCGACGAGTTCCTCCCGCTGCGGGTCATCCGTCAGGAGCTGGCCGGCGGCCGCGACGAGGGCGACGTCCCGCCCGCGGGCGACCGACCCGAACGGCCCGAACGTCCCGCGCCCCGCCGCGCCGGTGTGCGGGTTCACGACTCCGGCTCGCTGTTCTCCCTCGACGACGTCGTGGAGGACACCGGCGCCGATCCCAAGCTGGTCCGCGAGCTGGTCGAGTTTGGCGTCATCAAGGGCGAGACCCGCGGCGGCGCGCACTACTACGACGAGACCGAGCGCGAGATCATCAGAGCCGTGTCGGAGCTGGCCCGCTACGGAGTGGGCGGACGCAACCTGCGGGTGTTCCGCAGCTCCGCCGACCGCGAGGCCCAGTTGCTGCAGAGCATCCTGGCCCCGGCGCTGCGCTCGCGCAACCCGGAGCGGCGCAAGGAGGCGATCGAGGCACTGGAGAACCTGGCCTCGGTGACCACCCACCTCAAGCACCTGCTCCTCATTCGCGACCTGCGCAAGATCGCGACCTGACCGAG
>DASXCN010000062.1:0-3606 GCA_036491155.1 Solirubrobacteraceae bacterium
GTGCGCCGACGGTGCGCCGAGGTCAGGTGCGCGCGAGCTCGAGGCGCAGCACGTGGCCCCGGACCTCGGTGCCGCCGGTCTGCTCCACCACCCGCGCGGCGTCATTCTCGGGCACTTCGGCGAACGCGAACCGCTCCAGCACCCGGACGTTGCGGACCGACTCGCCGTCGAGGTGGGTGGCCGAGGTGATGGCGTGGATGATGTCCGACGGCTCCAGCCCCGCCGCGCGCCCGCCGCTCACGATCACCTTGGCCGCCGGTGCGTCACCGTTGGCGGACACGCGCGGCTTGGAATGCCGGCGCGGCGGCGCCTTGATCGGGGTCGGCGCGACGTGGGCGCCCTTGACCCAGGGCGAGAGCTTCACCCCGGCGTGACGCTCGATCGCCTGGATGTCGCGCGCCTGGCGCTTCTCGTAGAAGGTGATGGCCCGGCCGCTGCGACCGACCCGGCCGGTGCGCCCGATGCGGTGCACGTAGACGTCGGGCGACGTCGGCACGTCGTAGTTGATGACGTGCGAGATGCCCGAGATATCGAGGCCACGGGCGGCCACGTCGGTGGCCACCAGCAACGGCACGCTGCCGCCCTTGAAGGAGATCATCACGCCGTCGCGCGCGCCCTGCGTCATGTCGCCGTGCAGCGCGCGGACGTTCATGCCGCGGTCGCGCAGCGTGCGGTAGAGCTGGTCGGCCCGGATCTTGGTGCGGACGAACACGAGCGCCTGATCCGGGCGCTCGTCCTCCAGCACGCGCGCCAGCGCCTCGGTCTTGTCCTTGGCGGCGACCTCGAGCGCGAACTGCTCGACCGTGTCGACGGTGAGCGTCGCGGTCTTGACCTTGATCGTGACCGGGTCATAGAGGTACTGGTCAGCCAGACGGCGGATCTCCGGGGGCATGGTGGCCGAGAACAGTGCGGTCTGGCGGCTGGAGGGCGTCAGCGACAGGATCTTCTCCACGTCTTCCAGGAAGCCGAGGTCCAGCATCTCGTCGGCCTCGTCCAGGACGACGAAGCGGCAGCCGTGGAGCACCAGTGAGTGCCGGCTGATGAGGTCCTTCACGCGGCCGACCGTCCCCACCACCACCTGGCCGCCGGCCCGCAGCTGGCTCTGCTGGCTGCGGATCGGGGCGCCGCCGAACACGGCCACCACGTCCACGCCCTTGCGCTTGCCGTACGCGCGCAGCGCCTGGGTGACCTGGATGCACAGCTCACGGGTCGGCGTGAGCACGAGTCCCTGGACGTCGCTCTCCTCGGGATCGACGTACTGGAGCATCGGCAGCCCGAACGCCGCCGTCTTGCCCGAGCCGGTCTGCGCCTGGCCGATGACATCCAGGCCCTCGAGGAGCGGCGGGATCGCCTGTTCCTGGATCGGACTGGGCGCGTCGTAGCCCACATCCTTGAGCGCGGCGAGGATGTCGTCAGAGAGTCCGAGATCGGCAAAGGTGGTCATCAGCCTCGGACGATAGCCCCACTGGGGCCGTGCAGGGGTTTCGCGGTGTTATCCGTTCGTGTCCGCGCACGTATCGGGTCGGGTCGGCGGGCGGTCGTGGCCGGTGCCCGTAAGGGTTGACGGGAGATACTACGGTGGCTAAGCTTTCGGTTCCGAAACTTTAGGAACCTAGTATTTGTGACGACAACACCTGACATGGCCCCTTCCTCTTCTTCTGATTCGAATCGCATTGACGCGTATGTGTGGCGCATCAGCGCCGTGGTGGTCCTGGGTTCGATCATGTCGATTCTGGACACCACGATCGTCAACGTCGCGCTCGACACCCTTTCGCACGAGCTTCACGCCACGATCGACAACATCCAGTGGGTCGCGACGGGCTACCTGCTCGCGCTCGCCGCTGTCATCCCCGTTACCGGCTGGGCAGCTCGCCGCTTCGGCGCCAAGCCGGTTTATCTGACCTCCCTCGTCCTCTTCACGCTCGGCTCGGCGCTGTGCGGCCTCGCCACCTCCACCACGGAGCTGATCTTGTTCCGCGTGCTCCAGGGCGTCGGCGGCGGCATGATCCTGCCCATTGGCCAGCTGATGATGGCCCAGGCCGCGGGCCCCAAGCGCATGGGCCGCGTCATGAGCGTCGTCGCCGTTCCCGCGATGCTCGCCCCGATCCTCGGCCCCACCATCGGCGGTCTGATCCTGGACAACACCTCGTGGCGCTGGATCTTCTACGTCAACGTCCCGATCGGCATCATCGCCGTGATCGCCGCAGCGCGGATCCTGCCCAAGGTGGCCCGTCAGCCGACCGAGGCCCTGGACTACAAGGGCCTGGCCATGCTCGCCACCGGCCTGCCGCTCATCACCTACGGCCTGGCCGAGGTGGGCACCACCGGCAGCTTCACCGCAGTCAAGGTCGTCGTCCCGCTGCTGGTCGGTCTGGCACTCGTCGCGGCGTTCGCGCTCTACGCGCTGCACGTCAAGCGGCCGTTGCTCAACCTGCGTCTCTATGCGCGCCCGACGTTCTCCACCGCCTCGGTCGCGATGTTCTGCATCGGCGCCGCATTGTTCGGCGGCATGATCCTGCTGCCCCTCTACTGGCAGACGATCCGTCACGAGGACGTGGTCGTCACCGGTCTGCTCACCGCCCCTCAGGGCCTGGGCGCCGCCCTGGTGATGCCGCTGGCCGGCAAGCTCACCGACCGCTTCGGCGGCGGCCCGCTGGCCCTCTTCGGCGTGGTGCTGACCACTGCGGCGACGATCCCGTTCGCCCTCATCGGCGCCCACACCTCGATCCTGTACCTGTGCGTGGCCATGCTGTTCCGCGGCTTCGGCATCGGCTTCGCCTTCATGCCGGCGATGACGGCCGCGTTCGCGGCGCTCGAGCGTCACGAGCTGTCAGACGCGACCCCCCAGCTCAACGTGCTCCAGCGGGTCGGCGGTTCGATCGGCATCGCCGTGCTGTCCGTGGTCCTCACGCGCCATCTGGCCGACGCCCACACCCTGGCCGCCGGCGCCGCGGCGTACGGCGCGGCCTTCTGGTGGGCGGCCGGCCTGACCGCGCTGGCCATCATCCCGTGCGTCATCCTCGTGCGGGCTGAGCATGCCGCTCGGCGCGCTCACGCCGCGGCGGCGAAGGTGCCCGACGAGGCGCTGGCCGAGGCGATGGCGGCATGACCACGACCGCGGACAAGACGGCGGCGCCGCTCGACGCCCAGATGCGGCCGGCCGCACAGGAGCTCGGTCAGGCGCTCAAGCGCTGCCTGAGCGCGGTGCGGCGGCTGCGCGGTCGTGAGAACCGCGCCCACGGCGAGCTGTCAGACGCCCAGTACGGGCTTCTGTTCAGCCTCGTCGACCACGAGGCGCTGCCGACAAGCGAGCTGGCCTGCATGGCCAACCTGTCCCCGGCCACGGCCACCGGCATGCTCGACGGACTGGTGGCGGCGGGACTGGTGGAGCGCACCCGCTCCCAGCGTGATCGCCGGGTGGTGCTGACGTCGCTGACCAAGCACGGCCGCGCCCTGGTGGACGCGCGCCACGCCGAGTTCGCGCCACGCTTCGCCGCGGCGCTCGCAGGGTTCTCCGACGAGGAGCTGCAAAGCGCGGCGGCGGTGCTGGGCCGGCTTGGGACGATGTTCGACGAGATCCGCCCCGCCGACTAACTCTTGATGGTC
>DASXCN010000063.1:0-18890 GCA_036491155.1 Solirubrobacteraceae bacterium
CTCGGGCGAGGGGTCAAAGCCCTCGATGTCGGGGAGCTGGCCGAGCTCTGAGAGGCCGAACAGCTTGAGGAACAGCTCGGCGGTCCGGTAGAGCACCGCTCCGAACTGGGAGCGACCGGCCTCCTCGATGATCCCCCGCTCAAGCAGGGTGGCCGCCGCCGACTCGGCGCTGACGCCTCGGATGCGGGCGATCTCGGGCCGCGACACCGGCTGCAGGTAGGCGACGATGGCCAGCGTCTCGGCCTGAGCGCCGGTAAGCGGCGGGGTGCGCGGCTTGGCCAAAAGCCGCCGCGCGGCGGGCTCGGCCTCGGGGTGGCTGGTGAGGGTGTATCCGCCGGCCAGCTCCCGGACGACGAACCCGCGGCGCTCGTACTCGTAGTGCTCACGCAGGCCCTGCAGGGCGGTGACGACCTCGTGCAACTCCGCACCCGTCGCGTCGGCCAGGGCGTCGGCCGGGACGGGATCGGCGCTGAGGAAGAGCAGCGATTCGAGCGTGCGCTCGAGCTCGGCAGTCATGCGCTCAGCCTCCGCGTGATCACGTCCGCGGGGCGGGTCGGATTCCCCGCCGCCACGGCCCGGCGTTGGGCCAGGTTGGGCAGGGCGTTCGGCCCCGCCAGCGCCTCCACCGTGATCTCCGCAAACGGCTCGTCCTGGGTCCAGGTCGCCTCGCCCTGCTTGTAGAGCTCGAGCAGCGCATACAGCGTCACCGCGACCGTGACGCGGTCAGCGCGACCCACCGCGTCCGAGAAGGTGAAACGGCCCTTGGAGAGCAGCGCACGCAGGTGGGCAAGGCGCTCGGCGACGGTCACCTTCGCGATCGTCATATGGCTGATGTTCACCGGCGGGGGGACCTGCAGCAGGTCGCCGATCGCCCCGGCGAGGATGGCCGGGTCATACACCGACGCCGCATCTTTGAGCGACGCCTTGCGCAGGTGCGCCGGCAGGGGCGCCGAGCGAAAGCGGTGTCCCTCCTCGTCGGCCAGGCGCTCGGTCAGGTACGCGGCGGCGCTGCGATACCGCTGGGCCGCCAGCAGGCGCGCCAGCAGCTCCTCAGCGGCCTCGCCAGGATCGAGGTCGATCTCCTCGATCTCCTCTCCGGGCAGCAGCAGCCGCGACTTGAGCTCCAGCAACGCCGCGATCAGCACCAGGAACTCGGTGGCCGCCTCGAGATCGAGCTCGCCCTTGCGCTCGAGATGATCGATGTAGGTGATGACCACGTCGGCCAGGTCGACCTCCAGCAGGTCGACCTCCTCGCGCAGGATGAGCGTGAGCAGCAGGTCAAACGGCCCCGCGAACACGTCGAGGTCGAGATCGAGGTAGGTCAGCGTCACCGCAGGGGCCTCCGCATCGGAGACAGACGTTATCGGCGGGGTCGGACCGGTCCGACCCCCATCGCGCGGCGGACGTCCTCCATGGTGTCGGCGGTGATCGCGCGGGCCTTGCCGGCGCCCGCGTCCAGGATGCGCTCGAGCTCTGACTCGTCGGCGCGCAGTTCCTGGTAGCGCTCGCGCACGGGAGCGAGATAGTCGACGACCGCGTCGGCGACCGCTTGCTTGAAGGCGCCGTAACCCTGTCCGTCGAACTCGCGCTCCACCTCGTCGGGCGAGATCGCGCGCACGGCAGCCAGGATGTCGATGAGGTTCGAGATACCCGCTTTGTCGGGCCCGCGCCGGACCTCGGACCCCGAGTCGGTGACGCTGGAGCGGATCTTCTTGGTGATGACATCGGGCTCATCGAGCACCAGCACAGTGCCCTGCGCGGTCCCGCCCGTGGTGGACATCTTGCGGTCGGGCGCCTGCAGGTCCATGATCCGCGCGCCCACCCGCGGGATGCGCGCCTCGGGCACGACCAGGGTCTCGCCAAAGCGAGCGTTGAACCGCACCGCGGCGTCGCGCATCAGCTCGATGTGCTGACGCTGGTCCTCGCCCACGGGGACCTCGTGAGCGCGGTAGGCCAGGACGTCAGCCGCCTGGAGCACCGGGTAGAAGAACAGGCCCGCGGAGACGAGGTCGCGCTGGGCGCCCGCCTTGTCCTTGAACTGCGTCATGCGGTTGAGCTCGCCGAAGGAGGTCACCGCCGAGAGCAGCCAGCACAACTCGGAGTGCTCCTGGACGTCTGACTGGCGAAAGAAGATGCATCGCGCGGGGTCCAGGCCCGCGGCCAGCAGGGTGGCCGCGGTGTCGTAGACGGCCTCGCGCAGGATCTCCGGCTCGTAAGCGACGGTGATCGCGTGCAGGTCCACTACGCAATAGATCGCCTCGCCGCGGTCCTGACCGGCGACGTACTGGGTGATGGCCCCGATGTAGTTGCCCAGGTGCTTGCGCCCGGTGGGCTGGATGCCCGAGAAGATCCGCATGAGCGCGAGGCTACACACCGCCGGGACGTGGCCGTCGGCACCTCGCGGCGGCCCCTACTGAGCCAGCGCGCGATCGATCGCGTCGTGCACCGGACGGTGCGCGGGTGGATGCTGACCGTCGTCGCCGTGGCCGTTGCCGTTGCCGCCGCCGGGGCGGCGCGACGCGCTCTGGCGGCCGGCCAGCAGCCACGCGGCGAGGACGCCGCCAATGGCGCCGCACACGTGCGCCTGCCAGGAGATGCCGGTATGGGGCACGACGCTGGAGACCAGCGCGCCACCCCACACCACACCGACGATCACACCGACGAGGATCTCCAGTGCGCTGCGGTCAAAGAGACCGCGCGTGAACAGGTAGGTGGCGTAGCCGAAGACGACGCCGCTCGCGCCGACGGTCTGGCTGCCGGCGGGCGCGATCAGCCAGGTGCCCAGTCCGCCCACGACGATCACGATGAGCGTCACCAGGGCCAGCTTGGCCGCGCCGCGCGTCGCGATGATCACCCCCATGAACACGAACGGGATCGTGTTGTCGATGAGGTGCTGCCAGCTCGCGTGCAGGAACGGCGAGGTGAAGATCGCCCACACCCGGTCGACGTCACGCGGGAGGAGGCCGCCGTCGTGATCCAGCGCGTTGCTGTCGATCGAGTTGATGACCTCGATGACCCACATGAGGGCGACGATCGCCGCCAGCAGCGATAGCCCCTCGGCGGACTGGCGTACCGCCTGGGCTCGGCGCTTCACCGGCGGATTGCGTGCCGTGGTGGTCATCTCTGGCGAGAAGCATGCCACGCGCGCACGCCTGTGAGCCCCACCGATGGACAGATCTTCACTGACTCTTCGTCAGCGGCTGGTGCGGCGGCGCCTCGGGGGCCGAGAGGTTGCCGATCCCGCGCCGCTTCTGGGCGCCCCAGCCCTGCTTGCGCCGCGCCAGGTCCACGAACGCGATCATCCGCCACCAGGTCGTTGAGCTGACGGTAGCCCAGGTTCTCCAGCAGCGTGTAGAAGACGAGCGCGACGATGTCGCGGGTGCGCTGGTGGCGGCGGAAGTTGAACTCCTCCAGCGCCAGGGCCGCGACCGAGAGCAGGATCGCCCCCAGGAAGGCCAGCACCAGGAAGCCCAGGAACGAGGCGCCCGACAGGTCGCCGAGGATGAAGCCGGCGATCGTGAGCGCAACGCCGATCGTCTCGACGACCGGGCCCAGGAACTCCAGGAACACGAAGTACGGCATCGCGAGTAGCGCGAGTTCCACGTGTGGCCGTCGGCCGCCGCGGGCGCGTGGCTGATGCTGGCCAGCGCGCATCCGACGCTGTTTGCCTCGCAGTCCTGAGCGGCCTAGACGGACTCGAGCACTTCGTGGGCGAGCGCGAGCGCCACTTCCAGGCGCTCGCGTATCGCCGGCTGCAGCACGAACTCCCCGGGTGTGTGGGCTCCTCCCCCGCGCGGTCCCAGGCCATCCACGGTCAGCGCAATCGTCTCGGCGAAGTGACTGGCGTCGCTGGCGCCGCCGCGGGGCACCCCTGAGATCGCGCGGCCCAGCCGCTGCGAGGCGCGGGCCACCAGGTCGCGCGTGACCGCGATCGAGTCCATCCCCGGCCACTTGCGCTCCATACGCGCCTCCAGCGTGACGCCGTCGATGTCGGGGCGCACCGCCGTGAGCACGTCGTCCAAGGCCCCCAGGCCGTGGGCGCGCAGGTCGAAGATGAGCTCGCCGGCGGCGGGCACGACGTTGAAGGCGTCGCCCGAGCGCATCACGGTGGGCACCACGCTGAGCTGCTCAGGCCCGTGCGGGTCGTGCAGCGCCGCGATATCGGACGCCGTCTGCGCCAAGGCCAGCAGTGCGTTGAGACCGTGGTCAGGCGCCGAGCCCGAGTGCGAGGCCCGGCCGGTGGCCAGGACCCTGAGGGTGCCCGCCGCCTTGCGGCGCACGACAACTCCCTCGTGCCCGTCATTGTCGAGCTGGCCGCCCTCGAAGCACAGGCAGGCGTCGTAGCCGGCAAAACGCGGGGCGTGGACGAAGGGGCTGGTGCGCCACTCCTCATCGGTGACCATGAGCACCGCCAGCTCCGCAAACGTCTCGGGGCGCCGAGCCAGCACGCGGGCGACGCCCAGCGCCAGGACGTCGCCGCCCTTCATGTCCACCGTGCCGGTGCCGTACAGGCGGTCGCCGTCGCGCCGCAGCAGCTGGTGGGCGTCGTGGCCCACAACGGTGTCGACGTGGCCGAGCACCATCAGCTTGCCCGTGCCGGTCCCCCTCACCGTGCCGATCAGGTCAGGCGCGTGGTCAGCCGACGAGCACGCCGGGCGCTCGATCGACGCCCCCTCGGGCAGCAACCCGACGCACACCGCCAGGGCTCGCTCGGCCCCGTCGACGTCGCCCGAGGGCGAAGAGATGTCGACGAGCTCGCGGAGCTCGGCGGTGGCCGAGGCGGCCAGCTCCTGGGCTTCGATGGCGATCTGGGGGTCAGCGGTGGAGTTCACGCGGGCACCCCCAGCACGTCATCGGCCGACAGGGTCCCCGGGGCGCGTCGCTGCCGCGCCGCCACGGCCGCCACGTCGCACAGACGTGCGTTGAGCGGCGCGGGGACGCCGTGCAGCCGCCCCTGGAGCACGATCTCGCCGTTGAGATAGTCGGTCTCCAGCGCGCCGGTGCCGCGGGCCAGGCTTTGCCATGTGGACGACCCAGCGCGGCTGCGGCCGTCGATGTCGCGCACGTCCCATCGCCGCCACCGGGCCTCGATATCGGAGATCTCGCTCGCGACGTAGCTGACCCCGGCAGCGTCGAGGACGGCACGTCCCTCCGCCGTGATCTGCTTGGCCAGCTCGTCACGGCGCTCGGAGGCGGCAAACAGGGCGCTGACGGCATTGGTGAGGTTGAGCAGCAGCTTGGCGTGCTTGAGGCGCATCACGTCGGCGACGGGGTCGGAGTCCACGCCCGACGCCGCCAGCGCAGCGCAGATCTCGCGGCAGCGGTCGTCGAGCCCGTCCGGGTAGCGGCCGATGTCGATGTGGCCTGTCGTCGCGGCGCCGTAGGCCTCGATCGTCCCCGGCTCGAGGTGCGCGGCGGGCAGCATGACCACCGCTCCGTAGACCTCGTCCATCAGCCGCAGCGCCACGCGCTCGTTCTCGACCCCGTTCTGCAGGCAGACGACGGGGACGCCGGAGCCGGCGGCGTCGCGCAGCGCGGTCAGCGCCGGCAGGGTGTCCTGGCTCTTGGTGGCCATCAGTACCACCTCGTCGCCGGTCCAGTCCACGGCACCGGGGTCGCCGACGGCGGGCAGGGCGACCACGACACGCTCCACCGGCGTGACGAAGGTCAGGCCGCCGGCCCGGATGGCCTCCAGGTGCGCGCCCCGGGCGATGAGCGTGACGGCGTGCCCGGTCTGGTGCAGCCGCGCGCCGACGGTGCCGCCGATGGCGCCGGCTCCGAAGATGACGAATCGCATGCCCCCCAGCCTACGACGGGACAGCGGTGGCGCGACGCGCCGCCAAACGTCAGCAGCGGCTTGGGAGATGTCAGCCGGGCGTGTGCGTGATACCTGGGTGGATTGTTGACACGTCAGAGCGCACGGTGCGCCGTTGGGCCGTGTGTGCTCTCAAAGTTGAGTCCCGTTGACACGTGAGAGCGCACGGTCCGTTTTCGCGGGGCGCGTGCTCTGAGAGTTCAGCCTGCTGAAGCGACACGGCGCACGCCGTCGCGCCGCTGTGTGTCGTGTCGTTTGAACCCCGCGCGCAGCCTAGCGTCCCGCGCGCCTCCCAGCGTCCCGCGCGCCTCCCAGCGCTCAGGTGGCGGCGAGCTCGTCGGTGCTGGCCGGGGCGTAGAGGCGCACCTGGTCGCGCCCGTGCTCCTTGCTGGAGTACAGCGCGCGGTCGGCGAGGCGGACCAATTCGGCAGGGTCTGCGGTGTGACGGGTGTCGCAGACGCCAGCCGAGAGTGTGGCCCGCGGCTGCTGGGTAGGGCTCTCAGCCATGGCGACGCGGGCGCGCTCCACGGCCTGCACCGCCGCCTCGCCGGTGGTCTCGGGCAGGATCCAGGCGAACTCGTCGCCGCCGACGCGGGCCAGCATGTCCTCAGCGCGGGTGGCCGAGCTCAGGCACTGGGCGACGCGGACGAGCATCTCGTCCCCTGCCTCGTGGCCGCCGGCGTCGTTGACGAGCTTGAAACGGTCCACGTCGATCATCGCCACCGACAACGGGCTGCCATGACGGCGAGCCCGCGCCATGTCGGCGGCGAGGCGCTCGTAGAAGGCGCGGTGGTTGGCCACGCCCGTGAGCGCGTCGGTTGAGGCCTGCGCGGCCAGGGCGGCGCGATCCTCGATGTTGGTGACAGCGGTGGAGATGAGCCGGGCGAACTCGGTGAGGCGGCGCTCGTGCTCGGGCTCAAAGCTGCGGGCGCCGACCGAGGCCACGGCGAGGAACCCCCAGATCCGCGTCTTGACCTGGATGGGCGCCACCAGGCTCGACCCGTAGCCCAGTCTGCCGAGGCTCGATTGCGTCGCCACCTGCTCGACCCGGACCGGGCGCGCGGCGGCCAGCCCCCGCGCCAGGCCGGAGTCCGGCGCGACGGCAAAGCTGTCGCCGACGCGGTACACGCGGTTGTCCGACAGCGCCCAGGCGCCGAGGATCGTCGCCTGATCGTCGGCCTCCAGGCGCAGGATCGCCGCGCCGCCGGCCGACAGCAACTGCCCGGCCTCGACGGCCACGAGCTGGTAGAAGCGATCGGCCGGCTCACCGGAGACGACCGCGGTGGCGACCCGGCGCAGCGCGCCCTGCTCGGCGGCCAGGCTCTCGGCCTGCCGCCGGACGCGGTACCCCAAGCGCTTGCCCACAACGATCGCAACCCCCAACACGACGAACGCGGGAGCGGCGATGACCAGCGTGGCCGTCCCCTCGGCACCCCGGCCCGCCGTCCCTGCCACGAGCGCGGCGGCGTCGGCGGCCACGCAGGCCAACAAGTAGGCGGCCGCCGCCGGGGGCTTGAAGAAGTAGGCGGCGTAGACCACGACGTAGAAGAAGCACGCCCAGGCCGGAGAGCGGCCCCCGCCGCTCAGCGAGATGGCGACCGCAATCGAGACGACGCCGGCCAGCGTGGAGAGATGGATGAGCCAATCCGGCAGGCGACGGTAGTCCAGCAGCAGGCCGGAGACAGCGCTCCACGCGCACCCTCCGAGCCCCATCGCAATCAACACGTCGCGGTGCACCTGCGCGGCCGGCAGGGCGACCGCCATCGCGATCACGCTCACCGAGGCGATCCCCCACACCACCGCGCCGGCGTGCCCGGCGACCGCGCGCTCCTCGGGCCGGATCTCCCCGGCACGGCGTACAGCAGCGATCGCTCGTGAGATGAACGTGGTCATAGAGAGGGTTGCCTTCGCGCCCCGACTACCGGGTTCATCGGCGCGTGCGTGGGCCCGCCTTTAGGCAGGTCGGCGGATGGTTGAGGGCGCTACAGCGGCTGGCGCACGACCGGCCGGCGGGCCGCGGCGGCCTCGTCGAGCCGGCGCACCGGGGTGGTGTGCGGCGCCGTCCGCGCGATCTCGGGATCCTCGGCCGCCTCGCGCAGGATCTCCACCAGGATCTCGGCGAAGCGGTCCAGCGTCTCCTTGGTCTCGGTCTCGGTCGGCTCGATCAGCAGCGCCTCGTCGACGAGCAGCGGGAAGTAGACCGTGGGCGGGTGCACGCCGTGGTCGAGCAGGCGCTTGGCCAGGTCCAGCGTGCGGATGTTCAGGTCGCGCTTCATCGGCGCCCCCGACAGGACGAACTCGTGCATGCAGATCCGGTCATAGGCCACCGGCAGATGCTGCAGCACCCCCTCGGCGCGCAGGCGCGCCAGCAAATAGTTGGCGTTGAGCACGGCCACCTCGGAGACGTCACGCAGGCCGGCGGCGCCGAGCGAGCGGATATAGGCGTACGAGCGGACGAACACCCCATAGTTGCCCTGGAATCCGCGCAAGCGCCCGATCGACTTGGGCCGGTCGTAGTCGAGGTCGAAGAACGACGCCGAGCCGTCGGCACCGGGGTGCGCGGATTCCGATCTGCGCACCACCTGCGGGCGCGGCAGGAAGGGCTCGATGCGATCGGCCACCGCGATGGGGCCGGCCCCGGGCCCGCCCCCGCCGTGAGGCTGGGTGAACGACTTGTGCAGGTTGAAGTGCACGATGTCGAACCCCATGTCCCCGGGCCGGCAGATGCCCATGATCGCGTTGAGGTTGGCGCCGTCGTAATAGAGCGTCGCGCCGACGTCGTGGACGATCCGCGCGATCTCCTCGATGCCGTGCTCGAACAGCCCCAGCGTCGAGGGGTTGGTGAGCATCAGGCAGGCGACGCCCTCATCGGCCTTGGCGCGCAGGTCGTCGAGGTCGACATTGCCCCGCGCGTCGGTGCCGACCTTGACCACCTCGTAGCCGGCCATGGTCACGGTCGCCGGGTTGGTCCCGTGGGCGGTGTCGGGGGTGAGGACCTTGGTGCGGGTCTCGCCGCGGTCCTCGTGAAAGGCGCGCGTGAGCAGGACGCCGGCCAGCTCGCCGTGGGAGCCTGCGGAGGGCTGCAGCGAGACATGGGGCAGCCCGGCGACGGCGGCCAGGCTCTCCTGCAGGCGCCACATCAGCTCCAGCGCGCCCTGGGCGCGCCGCGTGTCCTGCAACGGATGCAGGCGGGCGTGCCCGTCGAGCGCGGCGACGCGTTCGTGGAGCTTGGGGTTGTGCTTCATCGTGCACGAGCCCAGCGGATAAAAGCCGGTGTCCAGGTCGAAGTTGCGCTTGGACAGGCGGTTGTAGTGGCGCACGATCTCGGGTTCTGAGACCTCGGGGAGGCGCGGTGCCTCGGTCCGGCGCAGACGGGCGGGGATGAGATCGTCGAGCGGATGCTCGGGGACGTCGAGGGCGGGCGCCACGAAGGCGCGGCGGCCGGCCTTGGAGCGCTCGTAGATCGTCAGCTGATCGTCGGCGGTGAAGCTCATCTCAGTGCACCCCCGCATGGTGTGCATCCTGGCTGCGTTCGGCGCCGACGGCGCCCTCCAGCACCTCAGCGAGGCGGTCGATGTCCGCGCGCGTGCGCTTCTCCGTGATGGCCACGAGCAGGCCGTCCTCGTACTCGGGGTAGTCGCGGCCGAGCGGGTAGCCCGGATTGACGCCCTGCGCCGCGCAGCGATCGATCACTGCCTGGACCGGAGCGTCGAGGGTCACGGCGAACTCCCGGACCACCGGCTGGTGGTGGAGCAGGTGGACACCGTCGATTGCGGCCAGCCGCTCGCACGCATAGGCCGTGCGCTGGAGCATGAGCTCGGTGAGCTCCACGATCCCGTGACGGCCCAGCCAGCTCAGGTAGATGACCCCGGCCAGCGCATTGAGCGCCTGGGCGGTGCAGATGTTGGAGGTCGCCTTCTCGCGGCGGATGTGCTGCTCACGGGTCTGGAGGGTGAGCACGTAGCCGCGCTTGCCGTCCGCGTCGACGGTCTCCCCGGCGATGCGGCCGGGCACGCGGCGGATGAGCGCCTCGGTGGCGGCGAAGAGGCCAAACGACGGGCCGCCGAAGTCCAGCCGGTTGCCCAGTGTCTGCCCCTCGCCCACCGCCAGGTCCACGCCGCAGTCGCCCGGCGCGCGCAGCACCGCGAGCGGCAGCGGATCGCAGGCGGCCACGCACAGCGCTCCGGCTGCGTGGGCGGCACCGGCCAGCGCCTCGAGGTCTTCGACCGCGCCCACGAAGTTGGGCTGCTGCACGATCACCGCGCTCACCCGGTCATCGAGCGCGGGCAGGACGGTGACGCCGTCGTGCAGCGGCACCTCGACCACCTCCATCCCCCAGCCGTGGGCCAGAGTGGCCAGAGCCTCGCGCGAATGCGGGTGCACGCCGCGCGAGACGACGAAGCGGGTCCGGCTGGGATCGGCCAGCTTGGCGACGTAGCCGGCGGCGGCCACCGCGCTCGGGCCTTCGTACACCGACGCGTTGGAGACGGGCAGGCCGGTGAGCTCGCAGATCGCGGTCTGGTACTCGAACATCGCCTGCAGCCCTCCCTGGGAGACCTCGGGCTGGTAGGGGGTGTACGGGGTGAGGAACTCCGAGCGAGAGGTGATCGAGTCCACGAGCGCCGGGACGTAGTGGTCATACATGCCCGCGCCGAGGAAGGACAGCTCGTCCTCGGTACTGGTGTTACGCGCCGCCAGCGCCTTGAGCTCCGCAAAGACCTCGAGCTCAGACTTGCCGGCATCGAGGCCTAGCGGGGCCGACAGCCGCAGGCGAGCCGGGATGTCGGCGAACAGCTCCTCGATCGACTCCACGCCGATCGCCGCCAGCATCTCGCTGCGGTCAGACTCCGTCGCTGCCGTGTACCGACTCACGACAACGTCGCCGCGTACGCGGCGGCATCCAGCAGTGCCTCCTGCTCGCTGGGATCCGACAGCTTGACCTTGACCAGCCACCCCGCGCCGTAGGGATCCTCGTTGATCGTCTCGGGCGAGTCGCCAAGCGCTTCGTTGACCTCCACGATCTCACCCGAGAGGGGCGAGATGACGTCTGAGACGGCCTTGACCGACTCGATCTCCGTGTAGGCGGAATCCTTGGACACCGTGGTGCCGAGCTTGGGCGGGTCGAAGAAGACGACCTCCCCCAGTGAGTCCTGGGCGAACCACGTGATTCCGAAGACGGCCTCGTCGCCGTCGACGCGCGCCCAGTCGTGCTCAGGGTGATAGAGGAGCTCCTCCGGATAACTGGGATCGGACACTACGACTCCTCCTTGGCTGTGTAGAGCGGTTTGGCCCGGACGACGGCCGCCCGCGGGGTGCCCCTGACGTCGATCTCCAGTTCGGTCCCCGGCTCGGCGCGGTCGACGGGCACGTAGGCCATCCCGATGCCGCGCTCGAGGCTCGGCGAGAACGTGCCGCTGGTGACCACCCCGCCGCCGGCGACCGGGTTGCCCTGGCGTGCGATGCCGGGTCCGGTCATCTCGAAGGCCACGAGCCTCTCCTTCGGGCCCTCGGCGCGGACGCAGGCGACCGCGGTCGAGCCCACGAAGCCGGTGGACTCGCGACAGCACCAACCCAGTCCGGCCTCGATCGGGCCGTGGTCGCGGTCCAGGTCGTTGCCGTAGAGGTGGTAGCCGACCTCGAGGCGGAGCGTGTCGCGGGCGCCCAGCCCCGCGGGCGTCGCCCCGGCCTCGACGAGGGCGTCCCACACCTCGCCGGCCCGGTCGGGGTCGAGCAGCAACTCGACCCCCGGCTCGCCCGTGTACCCGGTGCCGCAGACGAGCATGGGCACGCCGGCGATGGTACGCCCGGCGCAGTGCATGCGGGACGGCAACGGGCCGTCGGCCAGGCTCTGCAGGAGCCGCCGCGCCCGAGGACCCTGGACCGCGAGCATGGCGAACGCGTCACGGCGGTCGGTGACGTCGGCGTCGAAATCGGGCGCGTGACGCTGCAACCACTCCAGGTCGCGCTCGTGGTTGGCGGCGTTGCTCACGGTGACGAAGACGCACTCGGCCAGCCGGTAGGTGAAGACGTCGTCCAGCACCCCGCCCTCGGGAGTGCAGAGGACGCTGTATTGGGCGCCGCCCTCGGGCAGCCGCCGCACGTCGTTGGAGAGCAGGTGCTGGAGCAGGTTCTGCGCCCCGGGCCCGGACGTCTCGATCTGGCCCATGTGTGACACGTCAAACACCCCGGCGGCGCGCCGCACGGCAAGGTGCTCGGACTTGATCCCGGCGTACTGCACGGGCATCTCCCAGCCCGCGAACTCGATCAGCTTGGCGCCCGCGGCGCGGTGGCGATCGTCCAGGGGACTGCGGCGCAGGGCATCGGTCGTCGGAGGCACGATCAGCAGGCTAATACATGGCCCCGGCGGGTCACGCTGGCGCCGGTCCCCCGGCGCCGAGGATCAGGCGGGCCCGCCGCCCGACAGCAGCTTGTGGTCGGCGTCGACCATCAGGCGGATGAGCTGCTCGAAGCTCGTGCGGGGCTCCCAGCCCATCTGGCGCTTGGCCTTGGAGGCGTCGCCGATGAGCTGATCGACCTCGGCCGGGCGCCTGAGCGCGTCGTCGATCTGGACGTGATCGTCGATCGGCAGCCCGGCCTGGTCAAAGGCGATCTCGACGCACTCGCGCACGGTGTGGGCCACCCCGGTTGCGATCACGAAGTCCTCGGCCTCCTGCTGCTGGAGCATCAACCACATCGCCTCGACGTAGTCCTTGGCGTACCCCCAGTCGCGCTCGGCGTCGAGGTTGCCGAGGCTGAGCTTGTCGGCCAGGCCGAGGCGGATCGCGGCGGCGTGCCACGTGATCTTGCGCGTCACGAACTCCCGCCCCCGCCGCGGGCTCTCGTGGTTGAAGATGATCCCGCTGGTGGCGTGCAGGTCATAGGACTCGCGGTAGTTAACGGTGATGAAGTGGCCGTAGGCCTTGGCCACGCCGTACGGCGAGCGGGGGTAGAAGGGCGTCTCCTCGGTCTGGGGCACCTGGCGGACCTTGCCGAACATCTCGCTGGAGGAGGCCTGGTAGAAGCGCGCCTCGGGGCACACCTCGCGCACCGCCTCGAGCACCCGGGTCACCCCGACGCCGGTGAACTCGGCGGTCAGAGTCGGCTGAATCCAGGAGACGGCGACGAAGGACATCGCCGCCAGGTTGTAGATCTCATCGGGCTGGGCGGCGCGCAGCGCATCGACCAGTGACCGCTGGTCGAGCAGGTCGGCCTGGTGCAGCGTGACCCGGTCGCGAAGATGCTCGATGCGCTCGAACCTCTCCGTGGAGGAGCGCCGCACCAGCCCGTGGACGGTGTAGCCCTTCTCCAGCAGAAGCTCGGCGAGATACGAGCCGTCCTGGCCCGTGATACCTGTGATCAGTGCTGAGGGGATGGCGCGAGGCTAGTACAACCGCTGATCGCTAGCGGTCCTTCAGGAACGACGGGATGTCGATGTCGTCGTCGGAGATCTCCAGCGAGGAGCGCTGGCGATCGTCCATGGTGACGTCGCGATCGCGCCGTTCGCGCCGCGTGGTCTCCCGCGCCGTCCCGACCCCGGCCGGTCCGCGCCCGTGGTCGAAGCCGGTGGCGATGACGGTCACCCGGACCTCGTCGCCCAGGGCGTCGTCGATGACCGCCCCGAAGATGATGTTGGAGTTCTGGTCCGCGGCGCTCTGGACGATCTCGGCCGCCTCGTTGACCTCGAACAGGCCGAGGTCGTGACCGCCGGTGATGTTCAGCAGGATGCCCATGGCGCCCTCGACGGACTCCTCGAGCAACGGCGACGAGATGGCGATCTTGGCCGCCTCGGCCGCGCGGTTCTCGCCGGCGGCGGTGCCGATGCCCATGAGCGCGCTGCCCGCCTCGTGCATGATCGTGCGCACGTCGGCGAAGTCCAGGTTGATGAGCCCGGGGATGGTGATCAGGTCGGTGATGCCCTGGACGCCCTGGCGCAGGACGTTGTCGGCCTCGCGGAAGGCATCGAGGATCGTCGTGCGCCGCTCCACGATCGACAGCAGCTTCTCGTTGGGGATGACGATCAGCGTGTCGACGTTCTCACGCAGGCGCTGGATCCCCTCGGCGGCCTGGCGGGCGCGCTGGGTGCCCTCGAAGGAGAACGGACGGGTGACGACGCCCACGGTCAGTGCGCCGATCTCGTTCTTGGCGATCTCGGCGATCACCGGCGCGGCGCCGGTGCCGGTGCCGCCGCCCTCGCCCGCTGTGACGAAGACCATGTCGGCGCCCTTGAGCGCCTCCTTGATGTCGTCGCGAGACTCCGCGGCCGCTCCGTGACCGACGTCGGGGTTGGCGCCCGCGCCGAGGCCCTTGGTGAGCTGGTGGCCGATGTTGAGCTTGATGTCGGCGTCGCACATCGCCAGGGCCTGCGCGTCCGTGTTGCAGGCGACGAACTCGACGCCTCGCAGCCCGGCGTCGACCATGCGGTTGACGGCATTGGTGCCGCCGCCGCCGACGCCGACGACCTTGATGACTGCGAGATAGCTTCCGCTTTCCATGAGATTCTGTCCGACCCTCTAGTTAGGGTTGAAGGTTTGCCCACGCCTGAGCTGCGTGACCAGTTTGGCACGTTAGAACCTAGCGATGCGCGAAGTCAACGGTGCGCACGCTTTCGCAACGTTCGTTGCAGAACGCCCAACTCTCGACGATAACGGAGAGTTGCGAATTTTACGACCTAAGGCTCTAGTTGAGGTTCAGCCTCCGGTCACGGACCCCGTGGCTGCGGCGGATCCGTCGGTCCCGGACGTTCCCGCGGAGCTGCCCTGGGCGCTCGCCGAGCCGGGACTGGAGGCGGCGTCGGAGCCGGCGCCGGCCGCGGGGCGCGAGGCCACCGTGACGTCGATGTAGTCGGCGCCGGCCGATCCCGAGTCGGCGAGCACCGCCGCCGCCGAGGCCCACTTGGCCGCCAGATCCGCACCGCCGCCGAAGTACAGCTTGGGCCCGTTGCGCAGCTGTGCCTCGAGCCCGTGGGTGCCCCCGTCAGACGCCTGGCTCACCTTGTCCAGCAGCTGGTAGGGCGCCGCGGCCAGCAACCGCACGACCGCGAGGGTGGAGCCGCGGACATGGGTGCCGCCCGGCGATGCGGCCAGCGTGATCGTGGGCAGGGAGCCCGGGACCGAGGTGCCGCGCAGCAGCGTGCCGTCTGAGGCCACGGCGACCTGCACCCCGCCGGCGGAGACGATCGCCACCGGAACCTGCTCAGAGACGACGATGCGCATCTCATGCGGGAAGTTGGTGGAGACATGCAGCTGCTTGACGACCGGGTAGGGGGCGACGGCCGTGCGCAGCGCCGCGGTCTTGACGTCGAGCGTCGTCATGTTGTGCGCCGCCGAGCTCAGCGCCGCCCGGATCTGGCGCGCGTCGCGCCCGCTGACCCCGACGATCGTGACCCGCTTGACGGCGACCAGGGACGAGTTGCGCAGCCACACCCACCCACCGGCGGCGATGGCCAGGAGGACGACAAGCACCCCGAGGGTCCGTAGCCCCGGTCGCGGGAGTCGTCGCAGGAGACGCCGCCGGCTCCACCGCATCGGCGCCGACCGGGTCCGGGCGCTGCTCATCGCCTCGCCCAGTCGGCGGGGAACGACACCGGTCCGAGGGTCTGGACCTCGGGCTCGAGCTCGATCCCGAAGCGCTCCCGGACGCGCCGGCGTCCCTCCGCCATCAGCGCCACCACGTCGGCGGTGGTGGCATCGCCGAGGTTCTCGACGAAGTTGGCGTGCTTGTCGGAGAACCCCGCGCCGCCGACCCGCAGCCCGCGCGCGCCCGCCGCCTCCAGCAGCTGGCCCGCGGTCCGGCCTTCCGCCCGTGGGTCCGATGGGTTCTTGAAGGTGGAGCCGAACGTCTTGATTCCCGACGGCTGGGCGGCGCGGCGCTTGGAGCGCATCTCGCCCAGGGTCCGCTTGACCTCGTCGGGGGCCAGCGGCGCTAGCCCGAACGCGGCGCGTGCCACCACCTCGCCCGGCTGCAGACCAGAGCGCCGGTAGGCGAAGTCGAGCTCGTCGGGGCTGCGCCGCACGGTCCCGGAGGCGCTGGCGACGTCAACCCACTCCAGCGCACGGGCCAGCTCCCCACCGTAGGCGTTGGCGTTCATCCGCACCGCGCCGCCGACGGTGCCCGGGATGTTGACGCCGAACTCGATCCCGGTGAGCCCGGCACGCGCGGCCTGCGCCGACACAGCGGGCAGACGCGCACCCCCGCCGCAGTCGATGCGGGTGCCGTCCACCGTGATCTGAGTGAGCTCCTGGTCAAGTTTCAAGACGAGTCCGCGGACGCCCTCGTCCGCTATGAGGAGGTTCGACCCCGAGCCGACGACCCCTACCTCTGCACCCTGCTGCGCGGCCCACGCCAGGACCGCCTCGAGCTCGGCTACAGTGCCCGGCCGCGCGAACAGCTCAGCCGCCCCGCCGGTGCGAATCGTGGTCAGACGTGAGAGCGGATAGTCGCGCTGGACGCCGTCCGGGACCTCGCGGCTCATCGTGCCAGGCTAGATGGGCCCTCAGACGACGAGCGACCGTCCCAGGGCGTCGATGTTCCCCGCGCCCATCATCAGGCACAGGTCGCCTCCGCGCAGGAGCGCGCCCAGGTACGCCCGCGCCTCGTCGAAGCCCGGCATCCACGCGACCGAGCGCCCGGTGCCGGCGTCGGCCGCCGCGGCTGCCACGAGCCGCCCGCTCACCCCGGGGAAGTCCTCGGGGCGCTCCCGAGCCGGATAGATGCCCAGCACCACGACGGCATCGGCCGTGGCCAGCGCCACACCAAAGCCGCGCGCGAGCGCCCGCGTGCGCGAGTACAGGTGGGGCTGGAACACGGCCACCAGCCGCCGAGGGCGAAGCGTGCGTGCGGCTGAGATGGCGGTGGCCACCTCCGTGGGGTGGTGGGCGTAGTCGTCGTAGACCACCGCCCCGGCCGCGGTCTCCCCGACGCGCTCCATGCGTCGCCGGGCGCCGCGGAAGTCCGCGAGCGCCGCCGCGGCGGCGGCCGGATCGGCGCCCGCCAGCGCGCATGCGGTGAGTGCGCCGGCGGCGTTGACGGCGTTGTGGGCGCCGGGGACGGCCAGGCGGACATCGATGCCGCGCCAACCAAAGCGCGAGCCCTCGGGGTCGAGCTCAGCGTCCGGGGCGTCGTAGGGCACGCCTCCGCCAGGGCACAGCGCGCGCAGCTGCGGCCGGTCCCACACCACCGCGCGATCGCCCGCGCGCGCCATGAACTCGGCGAAGGTCCGCTCCAGGTCCAGCCGCGAGGCGTACGTGGAGTGATGGTCGAGCTCGGCGTTGGTGAGCACCGCGATCTCCGGCTGGAGCTTGAGCAGCGATCGGTCTGACTCATCGGCTTCGACCACGATCCACTCCCCTGATCCCCAGCCGGCGTTGCTGTGGGTGGAGCGCAACTCCCCGCCGACGACGTACGCGGGATCGAGCCCGGCGCCCTGCAGCGCCTGAACCGCCATCGCCGACGTCGTCGTCTTGCCGTGCGTGCCGGTCACGGCCAGGCAGCGGCGCAGCGCGGCGATCTGGGCCAGCAGGTCGGCGCGGTGCAGCTCTACCCCGGCGGCCTGACGCTCGAGGTTGTCGGCCGGAATGGCGGTCGAGTAGACGACCTCCGCGCCGGCGGGGACGTTGGCGGCGGCGTGACCGAGCACGGGCTGGATGCCGTGCTCGACCAACCGCTCGGTGTAGCTGGACGGGGCGCGATCAGACCCGGTCACCTGCGCGCCGAGGGCGGCGGCGATGAGGGCCAGGCCACTCATCCCGGCACCACCGATCCCGACGAAGTGCAGGCGGCGGCCCGCCCAGGTGGTCTGCGTCTGCGTGGCGTTCATGGTGTGAGCGAGCGAGGCTATCCGAGCCCCGGGCGGCGTCCGGCCTGCCGTGCGGCAGCCCGCGCCCGTCTGCACGCGGCCAGCCGCACGTTTGATCCGCGTAAACGGTGTTTGCAGGGTTTACACCAACGTCCTCGCGCAAACCTGGGCAAATGCGCTCGTGGAGTCCACGCACCGTTTTCCGGTTCTTATTAGGGTTGATCTCCAACTTATGCACTCTCTCAACGCCAAGGCCGAGGGGCACCTTCGCGCCCGGCTCATCATCACAGCCGTCGTGGGCGCCGCCTGTCTGGCCACGCTCGCCACAATCTCGCTGACGTCGGCGCCGCCCGCGCGCTCGGCCGTGCCCCACGCAGGTCAGTCCTGTCCGCAGCCGTCCTCGAATACGCGTGACCCATCCAACCCGCTGGGTCTGTCCACCGCACCGGGGTCTGACCCGCTCAACGGCGCCAACTTCTTCGTGCCCGGGCCCGCCAAAGGCCCCGCGGCCGGAGCGATCGCCCAGTTGGTGGGCCTCAACCCGGACAACATGCCCATCGACGAGTCCTGGGCGGACTTCCAGCAGAGCCTGAGCCGCGGCGCCATCGGGGCCAAGCTCGCGCACAACAAGGGCCTGGCCCGCAAGGTGGCGTTGCTGTCCAAGATCGCCGCCGAGCCCGATGTCCAGCGCATCAGCATCTTCTCCATGGGGGGCGGCCCGGGCGCGATCTTCGGCCAGACCGAGAAGGTGATCTGCAACAACATCCAGTCAGATCCGGGTTCGATCATGGCGTTCAACACGTATTTCCTGCACCCGAAGCTGGGTGGGTGCGCCAACGCGGCCCAGATCAACGCCTACATGCCGACGTTCAAGCGCTACATCAACGAGATGGCGCAGGCGATCGATCGCCGGCCGGCGCTCATCCTGGCCGAGATCGACGCTCTGGGCTCTTCGGGGTGCATCGCCCGTCACGGCGGACTGGGCGCATGGGAGGCGGCACTGAAGTACGAGGTCAACACGTTCGAGGCTCTTCCCCACACCGCGGTATACGTCGAGGGCGGGTACTCGGACTCGAACTCGGTGGGCTATACGGCGAACGCGCTGAACGCGATCGGCGTCAACAAGATCCAGGGATTCTTCACCAACGACACCCACAACCAGTGGACGATCAACGAGATCCGCTGGGCGACGAAGGTGGCCAAGCGCACCCATGGGGCGCATTTCATCGTCAACACCGCCTCCAACGGCCGTGGGCCCAAGCTCAACCCCCACCCCACCAC
>DASXCN010000064.1:0-1857 GCA_036491155.1 Solirubrobacteraceae bacterium
CTTCTACGTCAACCTCCCGATCGGGATAGCGGCCTTCGCCGTACTGGCGGCGACGCTCCCCTCGCGCCAGAACGAGACCCGCCACCGGATCGACTACCTCGGCGCCGGAACGCTGGCGGGCACGCTCACCGCGGTGGTCCTGCTGTGCACGCTGGGCGGGAACGACTACGCCTGGGGCTCGCCCCAGATCGTCGTGCTCGGGGTGATCGCCATCGCGCTCCTCGCCGTCTTCATCGCGGTGGAGCGGCGGGCGGCGGAGCCGGTGCTCCCGCTTCACCTGTTCGCCGACCGCGTGTTCACGGTCACCAGCGCCATCGGCCTGGTGGTCGGCTTCGCCCTGTTCGGGTCGGTGACCTACCTGCCCCTGTTCCTCCAGGTGGTGCTGGGCGCCACCCCGACCGGGTCGGGCCTGCAGATCCTGCCCTTGATGGGCGGGCTGCTCATCACCTCGATCGCCTCAGGCCAGCTCATCAGCCGCACCGGCCGCTACAAGCCCTACCCCATCGCTGGGACCGCGATCATGGTGGTAGGGCTCTACCTGCTGTCCACGATGGACCCGCACACCTCGCGCGCGACCGCGTCCCTGTTCATGTTCGTCCTCGGCCTCGGCCTCGGTCTGACCATGCAGGTGCTGGTGTTGGCCGTCCAGAACGCCGTCGATTACAAGGACCTCGGGGTGGCCACCTCGGGCGCGACCCTGTTTCGGTCCATCGGGGGCTCGGTGGGGACCGCGATCCTGGGCTCGATCTTCTCCAACCGGCTGGCCGCTGAGCTGGCCTCGGCGCTGCCGCGCGCGGCGGGGGGGTCGCTGGGCACCGGCGCGAGCCTGAACACCGCAGCCTTGAACAGGCTGCCGGCGCCGATCCACGCCGACTACCTCACCGCGTTCACCAACGCCCTCTCGACGGTGTTCACCGTGGGCGCCAGCGTGGCCGCCGTCGCCTTCGTGCTCAGCTGGGCGCTCGAGCAGCGCCCGTTGCGCGAGACGATCACCGCCAGCACCGGCATCGGCGATTCCTTCGCGGTGCCCAAGCCCACCGACTCCCTGGCCGAGGCGTCCCGGGCGATGAGCGTGCTCATCGGCCGCGAGGGCCGGCGCCAGCTTGTGGCGCGCCTGTGTGAGCGCGCCGGGGTCGACCTCACCCCGGCCGCGGCGTGGCTCATCGTCCGCCTCGCCGAGACCGACGAGGCGCATCCGGCGTCGATCCCGCAGATGTGCGCGGACTTCGACATCCCGCTCGACGTGGGCCAGCGCGCCCTGCGTGAGCTCGACGACCGCGGGCTCCTGCGCCGCGACCCCGCCGCCGGCGAGGAGCGTGGGCGCGTGATGGGGGTGACACCCGCGGGAGCCGAGATCGCCGCGCGGCTGGTGGCCGAGCGGCGCGCCAGCCTGGAGCGGGTCTGCGCGGGGTGGCAGCCCGAGGACAACGAGGAACTGGCGGGGCTGTTGACGCGGCTCGCGCGGGAACTGTCGCCGGATGAGGACGGGGCCCGGGCCCCGGCCCCGGCTGCCGTATGACGGCCAGCGAGGCACGGTCGAACGTCAACGGCATTGCTTAGGAAGGGTGCGGTTCGGGCGGCGGCTGCGGCGTGCAAGACGCGCAAACCGATTGCGGCCGGGGCAGGTTTGGCGCGGAGTGCATGCCCCAGGTGCATTCCGCGAAAAGGCTCCGGGGCGGGCCGAGGTTTTTCGCGTTATGCAGGTTTCGGGAACGCACGCTCAGCGGCGCAGCGAATGCGAATCTGACCCCGTCGCGCGGCGCAGATCGGCCTCGATGGCCACCGCGGCCGCCTGCGCCAGCGGCAGGATGTCGCGCCGCAGCGTGGTCATCGTCCCGCGGCTCGCGTGGACGGAGA
>DASXCN010000065.1:0-9003 GCA_036491155.1 Solirubrobacteraceae bacterium
GCTCGAACGGCTCGGTCACGAGCGTGTTGGGCGCGATGCCGGTGCCGTTGTTGTACCACTGCCCGTTCTCGATCGTGACGTACTTGGAGTTGGTGCCCGAGTAGCCCAGGACATTCTCGTAGGCGATGTCATGGTCGATGAGCGTCGGCACGGGCTTCTTCTCAAACGGGGTGCCGCCGACGTAGAAGCCGGAGTCGCCGTTGCCGTATCCGGTCGAGTGCGTCATGCGACCGCCGATGCACCGAAACGCGAACAGCCCATAGGAATGCTCGAAGCCGCCGATGAGGTTCTTGAAGAGGTAGTTGGTGCAGCGGTTGACGTAGAAGCCGTTGGCGGCGAAGTGCTCCGCCTTCATGTTCTCGAGCACGAGGTTGTCGACGCCGTCGCCCTCGATCCCGTTCTGCGCCGGGCCGCCGGGCCCCTTGGCGTGCTTGCCCTCGATGAGGACCTTGGCCGGGTTCTTGGTCGCCCCGATGATGTGCAGCCCGTCGTGCTTGTGGCCGGACACGGTCACGCCCTCGACGTACTTGCCGGGCTTGACGTCGATCGTGGCGTTCTTGCCGGAGGCGTTGACCGCCCCCTGAATGGTCGTGTAGCGACAGCCGTGCTTACAGACCACGAGGGTCGTGGGCTTGGCCTTGGCCTTTGCCTGGGCCACTACGGCCATCGAGAGGCAGGCGGCGAGCGCCATCACCCCGGCGATCGCCAGACGACGAATGCTGCGACTGATCATGAACTCCTCCTTGACGACGCGGTCTCCGCCCACCCGGCCGCGGGGGCGTCTCCGGCACGTTCACCAGATTCACACAGGGTCCGGCGAAGGTATCAAGGCCCACAAGCGCGGGTATTCTCGGCTGACCGACCGATACCCCGAGGAGCCCCGACACCCCATGGCCACCACCACCAGCGCGAGCGATCTCACCGACGAACAGAGGGCCATCTGCGAGATGGTCCACCAGTTCGCCGACGAGCAGATCCTCCCCAACGCCGAGCACTATGACCACGAGGACGAGTTCCCGGAGCCGATCGTGGAGCAGATGAAGGAACTGGGGCTGTTCGGCGTCACGATCCCCGAGGAATACGGGGGTATGGGCCTGGACCTGACCACCTACGCGATGATCGTGGAGGAGCTCTCGCGCGGCTGGATCAGCATCTCGGGCATCGTCAACACGCACTTCATCGGCTCCTACCTGCTGATGAAGTTCGGGACCGAGGCGCAGAAGCAGAACTACCTGCCCAAGATGGCCACCGGCGAGATCCGCGCCGCCTTCAGCCTGTCTGAGCCCGAGCTCGGCTCCGACGTGGCCGCGATCAAGACCGCGGCCAAGAAGTCAGACGACGGCACCTATGAGATCAACGGCACCAAGATGTGGGTGACCAACGGGCTGCGCTCGGGCGTCGTGTTCGTGCTGGCGCGGACCGACCCGTCGGCCGAGCCCAAGCACCGCGGCCTGACCTGCTTCCTCGCCGACAAGGAGCCGGGCGCCGCTGAGAACACGGGGGACTACAAGGGCCTCAACGTCCCGCCCCAGATCAAGAAGATGGGCTACAAGGGCGTCGAGTCCACCGAGCTCGTCTTCGACGGCTACAAGCGCTCGGCCGACGACATCCTCGGCGGTGAGGGGGCCGGCCTCAACAAGGGCTTCCCGCAGATGATGGACGCGCTCGAGCTCGGGCGCGTCAACGTGGCCGCCCGCGGCGTCGGACTCGCGCAGCGAGCGCTCGAGCTCGCGCTCAAGTACGCCCAGGAGCGCCGGGCCTTCGGCAAGCCGATCGCCGAGCATCAGGCGATCCAGTTCAAGCTGGCCGACATGGCCACCCAGGTGGAGGCGGCGCGGCTGCTCACCCGCCAGGCGGCGCGCATGAAGGACGCCGGCCAGCGCTCGGACATCGAGGCCGGTATGGCCAAGCTGTTCGCCTCGGAGACCGGGCGCATGTGCGCCGAGGAGTGCCTGCGCATCCACGGCGGCTACGGCTACTCCAAGGAGTACGAGATCGAGCGGATCTACCGCGACGCGCCGCTGCTGCTGATCGGCGAGGGCACCTCAGAGATCCAGCGCATGGTCATCGGCCGCAAGTTGCTGCAGCGCCACAAGATCTAGCGGCGCCGTCCAGCGGAGCGGCGGCCTTTATCCCCCCGGCGCCCGCGCGGCGCGCTACGGTAGATCACACGGCAAGCTAGGCAGGGAGCACACCATGCCCACACTCACCGCATCCCCAGTGATCATCTTCCGTCGCCGGCTCGTGGCCCTCCTGGCCGTGATCGCGCTCGGCGTGGCCTTCGGCCTCGCCCCGCAGGCGTCGTCGCGCCAGGCACTGGTGCACGCGTTCCTGGCCAAGGACGGGACCAGCGTCGTCTCCGGCTACGACGGCGGCGCCCCGGTCCAGGTAACGCCGTAGGACGGGCAGGCCCCCGGGATAGACTGTCTCGCCCTGACCTCGCCGGCTGACACCAAGAGCCTGATCGAGACCGCCGTCACGCGGTTTCTCGAGGACGTGCCGGCGCTCGCGCCGCTCAAGCTCGTGGCCGGGCTGGAGCTGCGCGGTGGTCGCGACATCCAGATGTATCGGGTCGAGCTCCCCGGCCCCAAGGTCACCAAGGACATCGCCGCCGATGCCAAGGTTCGCCTCGAGGTCCCCCGCGCCAGGTTCAACGACCTGGCCACCAAGGGACACATCAGCGACTGGCGCGCGGCCTTCGAGCATGGTGACGCCAAGGCCACCGGGATCGAGCAGATCATCAAGCTGATCGTCAACGTGGTCGAGCGCCAGGAAGAGCGCTCGCGCACGCGGCACGCCAAGACGCATTAGCGCTTGAGCGCCAGCTCCTCAGCGTCGCGCAGCTGCTGCTCGACGAGTTCCAGGCCCGCGTCCCAGAACCCGGGATCAGCGAGGTCGATGCCGACCATGGCCCCCAGCTCCTCGGGCGAGCGCGAGCCGCCGGCGGCCAGGAGCCTGAGGTAGTCCGGGGCAAACGACGGCCCCTCCTTGAGGTAGCGGCTATAGACCGAGAGGGCCAGTAGCTGGCCGTAGGCGTAGGCGTACACGTAACCGGGCGTGTTGATGAAGTGCGGTACGTAGGACCACCACGTGCGGTAGCCGTCGGTGATCTGGACTGACTCGCCGAAGAGCTCGGTCTGGGACTCGACCCACGAGTCACAGATGCGCTCCACCGACAGCTCGCCCTCGCCGCGCCGCCGCGTGTGGAGGAGATGCTCGAAGCGGTTCATGGCCATCTGGCGAAACACCGTGGCGATGGCACCGTCGATGCGCTCGGCCAAGAGGCTCAGGCGGGCATCGTCGTCGGGCGCGGCGTCCAACATGCGCCCGAAGACGAGCGCCTCTCCGAACACCGAGGCCGTCTCGGCCAGCGTCAGCGGGGTGGACTGGTGAAAGACGCCCTGGGGCTGGGCCAGCGAGGCGTGCAGCCCGTGGCCGAGCTCGTGGGCCATGGTCAGCACATCGCGGCGCCGCGCCGTGAAGTTGAGCAGCACGTACGGATGCACGCTGGGCACGGTGTAGGCGCAGAAGGCGCCGCCGCGCTTGTGCGGGCGCACCGGCGCGTCCACCCACTGCTCGTCGAAGAACCGCCGCACGACGCGCCCGGCCTCGGGAGAGAAGGCGTCGTAGGTGTCCAGCACCAACTCCCGAGACTCGGCATACGAGAACGTGACGTCCTCAGGCAGGACCGGGGCGCCGCGGTCATAGTCGGCCAGCCGGTCGATGCCCAGCAGGCGCGCCTTGAGCGTGTACCAGCGCTGCGGGATGTCAAAGCGGCCGCGCACCGCCTCGATGAGCGCCATCACCGACTCGTCGGACGCCTCGTTGGCGAGGTTGCGCGAGGCCAGCCAGTGCGGGTAGGAGCGCAGCCGGTCATCCACCGCCTTGTCGTGGATGAGCGTGTTGTAGATGAAGGCGCGCGTGCGCAGCCCGGGCTCGAGCGCGGCCGAGACCGACTCGGCCACCGTGCGGCGGGCGTCGCGATTGGGGTCCTGCAGACGGCTCAGCGCGACGTCGAGCGGGACCTCCTGCTCGTCGACGGGCACCCGCAGCGCGGCGACCAGCTCGCCGAACAGCCGCGCCCACGCGCTCTCCGCCGAGATCGTCTTCTCGGCGAGGATCGTCTCCTCGGGCTCTGAGAGCAGGTGCGGCCGGTAGCGGCGGGTGCTGCGCAGGTAGTGCGCGCAGAAGTCCAGCTCATCGTCGGTCAGCAGTTGCTCGGCCCGGTCATCGTCGAGCTCCGCCCACTCGAGCTCGAAGAACAACAGCTTGGTCTCGATCTCGGTGGCCCGCTCCTGGACGAGCTGCAGCAGCGCGCCGCGCGCGGAGTCGGCGGTGTCGGTGGCAAAGCGCAACGAGGCATAGGAACCGGCCTTGCCGACGAGTTCGTTGATGGTGGCCAGCTCGTACATGGCCGCCGCCAGGCCGGGGGCGTCGAGCTCTGAGACCTTCCCCGCGTACACGCCTGAGAAGGCTGTGGCTCGCTCCCGTGCCTCGTCGAGCTGGCGGGTGACACCGTGCCCCTGGTCGCCGTCGACGAGGGCGCTCAGGTCCCAGGCGGCTTCGAGCAGTTCGGGGTCGGCGAGGTTGTCCGCGGTGGTCGACATTTCAGTAAAGCCAGCTTAGCTGCGTGCCCGAAACCTCGCCAATCCTCGCGTCGAGCCCCGGGGCGCTACGTTCTGCGCCGATGTCCGCGTCGCGACCGATCGATCCCCCGCAGGCCCGGCCGGTGCGTCTGCTCGCGGCGGGCGGCACCATCTCGATGCAGGGCGAGCACGCTGTGCCCACGCTCGACGCCGCCGGCCTGGTCGCCGCCATCCCCGAGCTCGAGCGTTTCAGCGACCTGCAGGCCGAGAACGTGCTGGGGCTGCCGGGGCCGCAGATCTCCCTGGACCAGGGGCTGGGGCTGGTGCGCCACGCGGTGGCGGCGGCCGCGCGCGGCGACGGCGTGGTCATCACCACCGGCACCGACACCCTGGAGGAGCTGGCCATGCTGGCGGCGATGACCCACGGCGGGGAGGCGCCGATCGTGCTCACGGGCGCCAACCGACCGGCCAGTGCGCCCGGCGCCGACGGACCCGCCAACCTGCTGGACGCGGTGGCGCTGGCCGCCTCACCGCGGGGCGCCGGGCTCGGTGCCGTGGTGGTCTTCGGCGGAGAGATCCTCGCCGCGGCGAGCGCGCGCAAGTTCGAGAGCACCGGACCCAGCGCCTTTGCCTCCCCGGTCGCGGGCCCGCTGGGCCGCGTCGTGGAGGGACGGGTGTGGCTCCACGCCCTGCCGGTGCGTCACCCGACGCTCGACCCGCCCACCATCGACCGCACCGTGCGCATCGTCCCCGCCGCGCTGGGCGACGACGGCGGCCTGCTGCGCGCCGCCGCGCAGGGCGCCGACGGCCTGGTGGTGGAGGCCTTCGGGGCGGGCCACGTGACCCCGGGGATGCTCCACGTCCTGCGTGAGGCCATCGCCCGCATCCCCGTCGTCATCTCCGTGGCACCCGAGCGCGGGTCGATGATGCACGCCACCTACGGCTTTGAGGGCTCCGAGCGCGACGTGCGCTCCAGCGGCGCCGTGTGCGTCCCCTTCCTCGCCGCCCGGGCCGCGCGCATCGCGCTGCTGTGCTGCCTGGGCGCCGGGCTTGATCGCGACGGGATCGCAGCGGCGCTCGCGCCCTGGGACGCCTGATTACATTCGCCCCATCAGGTCATGATGCCGACGACGTCCTCGCGCAAACGGCGGTACTGGGCACTGGCCGGCGCCGGCCTGCTGGTCGCCGTCGTCGTGGCGGTGGTGCTGGTGGTGGCCACCACCGGTCGGGGCGGCACGCCCCGGTCCATCGGCCTCAACGACATCCCGATGCTCGCGGGCACGCACGTCCAGACGGGCGTGCGCAGCTGTGATCGCGGTGTGCATCCCTACTGTGCGCTACAGGTGATCCTCGTCGGCGATCGCCACCAGACCTCGCAGGCGCTGCGCACGGCCTACGGAGCGCGGCTGAACAAGCTGGGCTGGACGACGACGATGGGCCCCGACGGCAACGAGACGGCCGCCGACGCGCCTGGTCACGAGCTGCGGCTGACTTTCGCCACCGCGTACGAGGACCTGTTGGGGGTCGACTCCAACTGGGTCCAGCGGACCGCTGAGATCACACACTCGCTGTCCTCGGCGCTGTTTGACCGCGCGCCCGCGCTGTCGATCATGTTGCTGCGGGGGTCCTCGTAAGGACCAGGCGCCGGTCGGGGCCGACCGACACGGCTCCGCGGCCGGCCAGGAGGTCCGACAGATCGTCGCCGACGAGCGCGCGGCGCCAGCCGCCGAGGGTCCGGACATCCGGCTCGGGCTCGCCGCGGCGGGCGGCGCCGACGATGAGCTCGAGCTCGGCGCGCGAGGCGATGAGCTCATAGGCCAAGCCCGCCTCCAGCGCGCGCGCTCGCAGCAGCGCCTCGGCCAGCGCGATCAGCGGCGCGTCGCCGGGCTCCGATCGGGCGCGGACCTCGTCGCGGGGGATCGGTGGCGCCTGACGCCCGCGCTCGATGGCTTCGAGGATGGCCTCGCCCCGGCGCTTGATGGTCGGCGGGTGAAGTCCGCGGATCTGCTCGAGGCCCTGGGTGCTCGACGGTCGGCGCTTGGCCAGCTCGACGAGCGCCGGGTCGGCGACGATGGAGCCGACCGGCCGGTCCAGGTCTGAGGCCGTCCGCTCGCGCCACGCGGCCAGCGTCTGGGCCACGGCGCGAGAGCGAGGGTCCAGCTGGCCGACACGCGGCAGGCGCTCCCAGGCCGTCTCGGGGTCGCGTTCGTCGGTTGCCGCCTCCAGCCGGCGGCACTCCTCGTGCGCCCACTCCGCGCGACCGCTGCGGTCCAGGCGGCGCTGTATCTCGTCGGCGAGCTGCAGCAGGTGGGCGACGTCCTCGGCGGCGTAACCGAGCTGCTCGGCGGTCAGCGGCCGCGCGTCCCAGCGCGTGTAGCTGGCGGTCTTGCCCACCCGCTGGCCCAGCACCGAGCCCAGCAGGTTGCCGTAGCCGGCCTGGGCACTGGCCCCGGTGAAGCCGGCGGCGATCTGGGTGTCAAAGATGTTGTTGAGCTCGGTGCGCCAGGCGCGGCGCAGGATGGCCACGTCCTGGCGGCCGGCGTGCAGCACGACCTCGATCTCGGGGTCTCCCAGCAGCGCGGCCAGCGGGTCGGTGTCGACGTCGGCGAGTGCGTCGATGAGGAAGATGAGGGGATCGCCTTCGCCGTCGGGGTTGTCGACGGCCACCTGAACCAGGCACAACAGCGCGCGGTAGCGCCCTTCGGACATGAACTCGGTGTCGATCCCGAGCCGGCGCGCCTGGCGGGCCTGGGCCGCCGCCTCGGCGACCTCGCCGGTGCTTGCAAGCTGCGTCGGCGGGGCAGTCTCCATGCTCGGACCCTACACCGAGACGGGCGATCCGGCCTGACATCGACCTCGCCCCGCCCGGGCCGCGCCGGTCTAAACCGACCCCCCTGGTAGGATTTAGCGGCAGATGATCTTCTCCTCCAAAGCCGAGTACGGCGTGCGGCTGATGATCGAGCTGGGGCGCCAGGCGCCCGAGCACCCCACCAGCCTCAAGGCGATCGCCGATGCCGAGGGCCTGCCCCTGGCCTATCTGGAGCAGGTGGTGGCGCGGCTGCGTCGCGCCGGCCTGGTGATGAGCGCCCGTGGCGCCCACGGCGGCTATTGGCTCAGCCGGCCGAGCGAGGAGATCAACATGGACGAGGTGGTGCAGGCGCTCGAGGGCTCGATCGCCCCGATGGAGTGCTTCGTGCATGACCACACTGAGCGCGTGCTCTGCTCCCACCAGCCCGACGCGGGCCGTGGGTGCGCCACCAAGCTCCTGTGGACCCGCGTCCAGGGCGGCATCATCCGCTCGCTGCAGAACACGACCCTGGCTGAACTGGTCGAGTTCTCGGCGCGCCATGAGCCTGAGCCCATCGCCGCCGCCGTGGTCGTCAAACAGACCACGGCCGCCTGACAACGACTTCAACCAGAGACTGAGAGATGCCAGAGCTAGAGATCCGCAACCTTCACGCCCGTGCCGGGGAAAAGGAGATCCTGCGTGGCCTGGAGCTGACCGTGGGCAAGGGCGAGATCCACGCCCTGATGGGGCCCAACGGCTCCGGCAAGTCCACCCTCGCCAACGTGATCATGGGCCACCCCAACCTGGAGGTGACCGAGGGTCAGGTCATCTTCGATGGCCAGGACATCACCGAGGCCGACACCGATGAACGCTCCCGCATGGGGCTGTTCATGGCCTTCCAGTATCCGGTGTCGGTACCCGGCGTGACCGTCACCAAGTACCTGCGCACCGTGATGAACGCCCATCGCGACGCCCGCGGTGAGCCCCCGATCTCGCTGCGCGACTTCGCCAAGACAGTCAAAGCCGCGATGGAGCTGACCAAGGTGCCCGAGGAGTTCAGCCGCCGCTACCTCAACGAGGGCTTCTCCGGCGGCGAGAAGAAGCGCATGGAGATCCTCCAGCTGGCGCTCCAACACCCCGAGCTGGCGATCCTCGACGAGACCGACTCGGGCCTGGACATCGATGCCCTGCGCGTCGTCGCCGAGGGCGTGAACTCGGTGGCCGGCCCCGAGATGGGGGTGCTCATCATCACCCATTACCAGCGCATCCTGCACCTCGTCCAGCCCAGCCATGTGCACGTGATGTACCGCGGGCGGATCGTCAAGGAGGGCGGGCCCGACCTCGTCACCGAGCTCGAGGCCAAGGGTTACGGCTGGATCACCGACGAGCTGGAGGAGGCCGTCGCCTGAGTGGCGACGGCGCTTCGCTCCCCGAGTCGATGTCGACGATCGAGGCCATCCGCGACCTGACCGGCGAGTTCCCCACCCTGCGGCGGGAGTTCGACGGGCGCACGGTCGCCTACCTGGACTCGGCTGCGACGTCGCAGACGCCGCAGGCCGTCATCGACGCGATGACGCGCTACTACACCCAGACGCGTGCCTCGGTGCACCGCGGGGTCTATCCGCTGGC
>DASXCN010000066.1:0-24142 GCA_036491155.1 Solirubrobacteraceae bacterium
GGCGGTGCAGCTTCCACACCGCCAGGCTCACCCCGACGCTCTGCAGCGCCTCGCGCCAGGCCAGCACGTGCTGGTAGACGCTGTCGATCAGCGTGCCGTCGAGGTCGAACAGGAACGAGGTCTGGCTAGGGGTGTCGGGGAGGCTGTCCATGACGTAGCGGTGCCGTGATTCTGACGTGCTGGGGATCTGCGAACGTCAACGACCAGCTTGAGAGAGGATGGGTTGGGAGCGCTTCGGGGTCCGCGAGGGGGTTGTGGGCGATTTTGGGTCTCTCAGACCCATTTCCTCCCAGAACCTCCTGCAAACGGGGCGCTTACCCTCTCGGGCCCGCCTTCCCAAGCTGGTCGTTGACGTCGCCGTCATCCGCGAGCGCTCCGGGGACGATCGCGGCGAACCCGACGATGATGAAGCCGAAGAGGGCGAAGACGCCGATGAAGTGCGCCCAGCCGGCATCGGCGGCGGTGAGGAAGCCGACGCCGGCGATGAGCAGCGCCACGGCCACACGTGCCTGAAGCGGCGTCGAGTGGGGCGGATGCACGAGCGCGGCCACGCCGACTCCGCCGGCGTCTGCGGCGGTCGGATCCGGCCCGCCCGGCTCGCCCAGCCGCCCGCGCAGCAGCAGCCCGAAGAGCAGCGCCAACGACGGGAACAGGATCGCCCCGCCGGCCAGCACCGCGATCACCACCGCGACGAGCGTGTCGTGGGGTGCGGCCGCCTGGCCCACCGTCAGGCCTGGTAGGAGCACCGGATAGCGCGCAAACGCCCATCCGGCGACGACCGCGGCCACGGCGAGCGCGGCCACGTAGCGGGCCGGCTCGAACCGTCGCGTGGCCACGAGGCCAAGCGCGGCGGCTCCTGCCAACAGGGACACGATCAGCACCGCCAGGGCGGCTCCGTGCAGCAGCTCGGTGTAGAGCGAGTGTGCGTCGGCGTGCAGGACGATGAGCCCCACGACCGCCAGCATTCCGGCCAGCGCCCCGGCGCCCAGCGCCCGCACCCGGTAGGCCTCCTCGAGCTCGGCATCGCCGTGGCGGACCGCGTCGGCCGCAAGGTAGACCGCGGCCAGATAGGCCGAGAAGGCCACCGCCAGCAAGCCGATGAGGATCGGGACCGGGCTCAGCCAGCTCGAGAACAGGCCCCCGGCGGCGTTGCCCACGGGCACGCGCTCGGCGGCGATCGCCCCCGCCATGGCGCCCAGGGCAAACGGAGTGATGAGCGAGCCCACCGCGAAGGCGCTGTCCACCATCCGGGACTCGCGGCTGGTGCTGGCGCCCGAGCGCAGCGCGTAGCTCGCCCCGCGCAGAATGATCCCCAGTGCGGCGATGAAGAAGGGCGCCGCGAGCGTCGAGGCGACCGAGCCGACGAAGGTGGGGTAGGCCGTCCACGCCACCGTGATGACGAAGATGAGCCACACGTGGTTCGCCTCCCATACCGGGCCCATCGAGTGGTGCGCGTGGTCGCGCACGTGCTCACCGCGCTCACCGCCGCCGGCCAGAAGGCGCCACATGCCCGCCCCGAAGTCGGCCCCGGCCAGCACCGTGTAGAGGACCAGGCCGGCCAGGACGAAGACCAGCGGCAGATCTTTGAGGAACATCAGGCCGGCTCCCCGATCGGGTCGGGTGGGGCGTCGGCGCCGGGCAGGTTCAGCGGGGCTCGGGCCAACCGCCGCAGGATCCACACCACGGCGCCGGCCACCGCGATGTAGGTGATGACCAGCGCGGCATAGCCCACCGGAATCCCCTTCGCGCCGGTGACCGACTGGGCCGTCGTCATCACGTGGTAGACCGTCCACGGCTGGCGGCCGACCTCGGCGGTCACCCATCCCGCGATGAGCGCCACCGTCGCTGCCGGGCCCGCGACCACCAGCGCCCAGTAGAACCACCGCCACTTCGGCAGCGAGCGGTCGCGGATGCGCACGAACAGATAGACGACGCCCAGTAGCGCCAGCAGCGTCCCGATCCCAACCATCGTCTGGAAGGAGAGGCGGGTGACGTTGATCGGCGGCTGGTCGGCCGGTGGCACCGTGTCCAGGCCGGCCACCTTGGCGTTCCAGCTGTGAAACGCCAGCAGCGAGAGCAGGTGCGGGATGCCGATCCCGAACTTGATCTGGCCGTTGGTGTACCAGCCCAGCACGTGCTCCGAGGCCCCTCGCGTGGTCCTGGCCAGGCCCTCGATCGCGGCCAGCTTGATCGGCTGCTGGACGGCGATCACCCGGGCGATCCAGTCGCCGACCAAGACCTGCACCGGCGCCGCCAGGCAGCCGATGGTGAGCGGGATCGTCATCGCCACCCGCTCATAGCGCGTCCAGCGGCCGCGCAGCCGCGCTACGGCGTAGACGCCGGCCATGCAGAAGCCGGTGACCATGTAGCCCGCGATGTACATGTGCACGAGCTCTGACCACAGCATCGAGTTGCCGAAGAGGGCCGACCACGGGTTGACGTCCACCACCCTCCCGCCGACCAGCCGGAAGCCGCCCGGGTGGTTCATCCAGGCGTTGACGGCGATGACCGTCAGCGACCCGGTGAAGCCGGTGATGACGATCGGGATGCCGCTGAGGAAGTGCAGCCGGGGGGAGAGGCGATCCCACCCGTAGGCGTAGATCCCCACGAAGATCGCCTCCATGAAGAAAGAGAAGCCCTCGATGGCGAAGCCCAGCCCGAACACGCTGCCGAAGGTGGCCGTGAAGTTGGGCCACAGCCCGGCCATCTCGAAGCTGAGGATGGTGCCGGTGATGACGCCGACCGCGAACAGGGCGAGCACGATCCGGCTCCAGCGCCGCGCGACGGTGCGGTAGACCGGATCGCCGGTGCGCATCCCCATCCACTCGGCGAACAGCACCATCGCGGGGAAGGCGATCCCGAAGCACACCAGCGGGATGTGGACCGCGAACGACAGGGCCTGCATCTGCCGGGCCTCCAGCAGATACTGCTGGTGCACCGGAGACAGGGCCGCTGCGAGGGTGCTCATGGCGTCCGGGACGGTACCGGTCGGGCCGCCGTCTGACTAAGACATTTTCGTGTGGCGACCCATCAGGGCGGCGACTGGAACAATCTCACACCTCGATGGACCTCGGCCTGACAGATCGTGCCTGCATCATCAGCGGCGGCTCGCGCGGCATCGGCCTCCAGGTGGCCCGCCAGCTCGTCGCCGAGGGCGGCCGGGTGCTGCTGGTGGGGCGTGGGGAGGACGCTCTGCGTGAGGCCGCGGAGCAGTGCGAGGGCGACGCGCGCACGGTCTCGTGGCTGGCGCTCGACGTCACCGAGCCCGGCGCGGCGGAGCGGACCGTGGCCGCCTGCCGGGAGCGCTTCGAGACCGTCGACGTGGTGGTCAACAGCGCCGGGATGAGCCAGGTGCGCGCGATCGAGGCGCTGACCGACGCAGAGTGGCAGGCGATGTGGGAGATCCATGTGATGGCGCCCATGCGGCTCATGCGCGCCGCCATCCCCGAGATGGCCGAGCGCGGCTGGGGTCGGATCGTCAACGTCTCCTCGTCATCGGGCAAGCGGCCGGGACAACGCAACGTCGCCTACTCGGTGACCAAGGCCGCCGAGCTGTCGCTCTCGCGGGCCTACGCCGACGCCTACGCGCAGCTGGGCGTGCTCATCAACGCCGTCACCCCCGGCCCGGTGGCCAGCGAACTGTGGCTGGAGCCGGGCGGCCTGGTGGACCAGACGGTCGCCGCGCGCGGCGGGACACGCAAAGAGGTCTTGGACGCCGCCGCGGCCGGGCTGCCCATCCGCCGGCTGGCCGGGCCCGAGGAGATCGCCTCGGTGATCGTTTTCCTGTGCTCCGAGCAGGCCTCCGACGTGGCCGGCGCCGCGTGGTCAGTGGACGGCGGCGCGGTCCCGGTCATCATCTGACCGGCCTACACTCGCCGCGATGGCCGTGAACACCGACACGATCGGCAAGACCTACCCCCCGACGCTCTACGCCGTCGGCCGGGAGAAGATCAAGGAGTACGCCTTCGCGGTGGGCGAGGACAACCCCGTCCACGTCGACCACGAGGCGGCGCGGGCGGCCGGCTTTGCGGATGTCGTGGCGCCCCCGATGTTCGCCGTCGTCTACTCAAACGCGGCGATCCTGCCCGGCCTGTTCGACCCCGACGTCGGGATCGACTTCGCCCACATGGTTCACGGCTCCCAGGAGTTTCGCTGGGGTCCGCTCGTCGTCGCCGGCGACGAGATCACCACCACGGCGACGCTGGCCGACGCCTCCGAGCGCGGCGGGATGGGCTTCTACGTGTTTGAGACCAACAGCCGCAACCAGAACGACGAGACCGTCTGCGTCGGCACCTGGACCCACATCGTGCGTACGGGGTGATCGCCATGGACCGCGGTGACACCTTTGAGCTCAAGGTCACCCCCGACCGCTACCTCACCGTCCGCTACGCGGGCGCCTCGGGCGATTTCAACCCGATCCACGTCGACGAGGAGTTCGCCAAGCAGGTCGGCCTGCCCGGCCGGATCCTCCACGGACTGTGGACCATGGCCCAGGTGGCGCGCGCCCACACCGAGGCCCTGGGTGGCCCCGACAAGCTCGAGCGGCTCTCGGTTCAGTTCCGCGGCCTGGGGATGATGGAGGAAGAGCTCGTGGTCAGCGGCACGGTGCGCGACGTGGACGGCGAGCGGGCCACGGTGTCCTCCGAGGCCACCCAGAATGGCAAGCGGATCATCCGCAACGGCGAGGCGACCATCCGTCCGTAGGCCGCCGCCGCCCGGTGATGGTGAGCCCCTCAGGAAACCTGTCAGGGCCTACCTACAATCTCGAAGGATGCTGACCGAACGCCAAGAGCTCGTCCTGGGCCGTCTGGTACAGGAATACCTCGATGCCGGGGCCCCCGTGGGGTCCAAGGCACTCAGCACGGCGTTCGAGTGGGGGCCGTCGACGATCCGCCACGAGCTGGCCAACCTCGAGGAGCTGGGACTGCTGGCGCACCCGCACACCAGCGCCGGCCGCGTCCCCACCGAGGCGGGCTACCGCTACTTCGTCGACCGCCTGCTGCCGGAGACGTCATCGGGGCCGTCGCTGTCGCTGAGCCTGGTGCGGCGCGAACTGGACGAGGCGATGCGCGTGACCAGCGAGGCCCTGTCGCAGGTGACCAACCTGCTGGCGATCGTCACGGCGCCTCCGATCGAGACCTCCACCATTCGCCACGTGGAGGTGCTGGCCCTCCAGCCCCAGGTGCTGATGGTGGTGGTCATCACGTCCACAGGCGGCGTGACCAAGCGGCTCTTCACCTTCCAGCGTCCCGTCGATACGGGCCTGGCCGACTGGGCGGCCAGCTACCTCAACGAGCGGCTCGTCGGGCTCGGGCTGGGCGGGCGCATTCTGTACCAGCGGCTGCACGACCCTGCCCTGTCGGCCACGGAGGCGGCCTTCCTGGATGCGCTGGCGCCGGTGTTCACCGACCTCGAGGAGTCGGCTATGGCCACGCTGTACGTCGAGGGCACGGGCAAGCTGCTCACCACCGGCCGCGTCGGCGACGTCTCTGAGCTCAATCAGCTCATGGAGATGCTCGAGCGCCGCGTGACGGTCCTGGGCTTCCTGCGCTCGGCGCTGTCGGCCGGCCATCCCCTGGCCGTCCGGATCGGCGCCGAGAACGAGGTGCCGGCCCTGCGCTCATTGGCCCTGGTGGCGGCCAGCTACGGCCTGCCCCAGCGGACGCTGGGTGCGGTCTCGGTGATCGGCCCACTGCGCATGGATTACGGACACGCGATTCGCACCGTCCGTGAGGCGGCGGCCCAGCTCTCCCGTTTCGTCGCCGACGTGTACGACGAACGATGAGTGGGACGAAGATGCCACGCGACTACTACGAGGTCCTGGGGGTCTCCCGGGACGCTGAGGACGCCGAGATCAAGAAGGCGTTTCGGCGCCTGGCCCGCGAGTTGCACCCCGACGTCAACTCAGAGCCTGACGCCGAGGACCGCTTCAAGGAGGCCGCGGAGGCCTACGAGGTGCTGTCGGACTCCGACCGCCGCGCCACCTATGACCGCTACGGCCATGAGGGCCTGCGCCAGGGCGGCTACGCCCCCAACTTCGAGGGCTTCGGCTCAGTGGCCGACATCTTCGAGGCGTTCTTCGGCGGCGGTGGTTTCGGCGGCGGCGCCTTCGGCGGCGGGATGTTCGGCGGCGGCGGCGGCCGGGCGGGCGGCGCGGTCCAGGGCGGCGATGTCGCCGTGGGTGCCGAGATCACGCTCGTGGAGGCCGCGCGCGGGGCGCCCGTCGAAGTGTCCTTCGACGCCGTCTCGACGTGCGAGCACTGCCGCGGCAACGGCGCCGAGCCCGGAACCCCGATCGAGACCTGCACCAACTGCGACGGAACCGGCCAGCTGCGCGTGATCTCGCGCACCCCGTTCGGCCAGATGGTCCGCGCCGCCGTGTGCGACGTCTGCCACGGCGAGGGCAAGGTGCCCCAGACCCCGTGTGAGGAGTGCGGCGGCCGCGGGCGCAAGGTGGAGCGGGTCAAGGTGTCAGTCGACGTCCCTGCGGGGATCGACGACGGTCAGCGGATCCGGATCTCGGGTCGGGGGCACGCCGGCGAGCGCGGTGGCCCGCCCGGCGACCTCTACGTCCAGGTCCGCGTCAAGCAGGACCCCCGGTTCGTGCGTCACGACGACGAATTGGTCACTGTGGTCGACGTGGCCGCACCGCTGGCGGCTCTGGGGACCACGGTGCAGGTGCCGACGCTCGAGGGCACCACCGATCTGGAGATCCCGGCCGGCATCCAGCCCCACGAGTCGATCAACATCCGCGGCCAGGGCATGCCCGCTCTGCGCGGCCGTCATCGCGGCAACCTGCGGGTGATCGTCAACGTCGTCGTCCCGCGACATCTCAAAAAGGAGCAACGAGAGCTCCTCCAGGAGCTGTCCGACAGCCTCACCGAGCACAACCTGCGCACCGACGAGGGCGTGCTGGGCAAGCTCAAGCGCGCTTTCGGCGCGTGAGCGCGCTCGGTGCTCCGCCTCGCCGTCCGCGTCCACCGCCGCCAGGCCGAGCTCGTCCTGGCCGAGCTGCTCGAGCTCGCGCCCAGCGGGGTCGAGGAGGTGGAGGTCTCGCCCGACGTGATCGAGTACGCGGTCTACGGCGCGCCCGGCGAGCTTCCGGCGGTCCCCGACCTGCGAGCCGCCGCGGGCGGCGCCTACGTCGACGTGTCCACGCGGGAGATCGCCGACGACTGGGCCGAGCGCTGGCGCAGCTTCCACCGCCCGTTGGTGATCGGAGATCGGCTCACCGTGCGCCCGCCCTGGGAGCCGCCCGGCGCCACCGCGCTCGACGTGGTGGTCGATCCGGGCCAGGCCTTCGGCACCGGGTCGCACGCCACCACCCGGCTGTGCCTGGAGCTGATGGTCGACCTCGACAGCGATGCGCGATCCGGCTCGTTCATCGATGTCGGCTGCGGCTCGGGCGTCCTGTCCATCGTGGCCGCCAAGCTGGGTTTCGCGCCGGTGATCGCGCTGGACTATGACCGGGCCGCAACCACCGCCACGCGCGAGAACGCGGCGCGCAACGGCGTCGAGCTCGACGTGCGCGATTTCGACATGCGTGTCGAGCAGGCCCCACGCGCGGACTGTGGGGCGGCAAACGTGCTCGGCGGCCCACTGGTCACCTGGGCCGCGTCCCAGCGTGAGCTGCCGCCGACCTTGATCCTCAGCGGCCTGCTGGCCACCGAGGCTGACGGCGTCGCTGCGGCCTACGCGCGGCGCGGGCACCGCGAGCGCGAACGGCGGGTCTCGGGCGACTGGGCGGCTCTGCTGCTGATCGGCGCCTGACCGTCCGGATGGACAAGCGCCGCGCAGCGAATCCTGTACACGCGCCCCATGTCGATCCGGCGCGGGTGACGCATCCTTCTGAGCGTCGCTTGTGATCCAGAAACAGACTGAAGGAGGTGAACAGTTGCCAAACCCACTCGCGATGGGAGTGACACTCGGTGGCCTACTCCTTGACATCGTCGCGCCACGGCCAAAGCCTCGGGCTGGCTTTTCGCAAGAGCCCTCTCTCCTCTCGAAGCGTGCCGTCTCGAGGACACCCGGGCGTGACATCGCCGTCGAGGAGTACGAAGGTCCTCCGGTCGCGAGCGGCTATCGCAGCTGAGCCGGCGGCGAGGCCACGCGCTACCTTCTCCGGCGCGTGGCCTCGTTCGCGGTTAAGTTCCTCGGTTGCAAGGTGTCCCAGGCGGACGCCATGCTCGCCCGCCGTTCCCTGCTCGCCGCCGGCCACACCGAGGCGCCCGAGTCAGAGGCGGAGCTGCACGTCATCAACACCTGCTGCATCACCGCCGAGGCCGAGGCCAAGTCGCGCCAATCGGTCCGACGGTCGGTGCGAAGCGCCGAGCGTGTATTCGTCGGCGGCTGCGCCGTCAACCTCAACGCCGCCCAGTTCGGAGACATCGATGAGCGGGTGACGCCGTTTGTCGGCTCCGCCGACGAGGTCGCCGCCGCGATGGGCGCCGAGGACGATCTCGGGTGTGTGGATCTGGAGCACGACGTATTGGCGCGTGAGCGCGCGGGGGGCAAGCTCGGGGCCGGGGCGCAGGTCCAGGCCGCTCGCACGCGCGGCTTCGTCAAGGTGCAGGACGGCTGTGACTGCCACTGCGCCTACTGCATCATCCCCACCGTCCGCGGCTCGGCTCGCTCGCGCCCGGCGAGCGCGATCCTGTCCGAGGTCGCCGAGCGCGTCCGCACCGGTCAGCCCGAGATGGTGATGACGGGGATCAGCGTGGGGGACTACCGCGACCCCGAGGAGGGGCTGGAGCTGGGCGAGCTGATGATCGCGGTGGCCGGAATTCCCGGGGTGGAGCGGGTCCGGCTCTCCAGCGTCGAGGTGATTCACGTCAAGGACTCGCTGCTCGAGGCGCTTTTGACCGAGCCCAAGGTGTGTCCGCATCTGCACGTCCCGATGCAGTCCGGCGACGACGAGGTGTTGCGCGCCATGGGTCGCCATTACGGCGTCGATGAGTACCTGGAGCACATCGCCCGGGTGCGTGAGGCGGGGGCCGCGCGCGGCGGCATCAACGTCACCACGGACATCATCGTCGGCTTCCCCACCGAGGATGCCGCCGCCTTCGAGCGCACTCTGGACGCCGTCGACGCCGCGGGGATCACTCGTGTGCACGTGTTCCCCTACTCGCCGCGACCCGGCACGGTGGCGGCCGACCTGGGGGACCGCGTCGAGCCCGCGGAGAAGAAGCGGCGCTCGGCGGTGCTGCGCGGCCGGTCGGAGCTGCGCTCGCGCCTGCACCGCACGGCCCGGTTGGGCGGGCCTGAGCGCGTGCTCATCGACAAGATCGCGGACACGCAATGCTCCGGCTACACCGCCGACTACACGCGCTGCTACCTGCCGCCGGGCGCCGGGCCCCGGGGCGCGCTCGTTGACGTGGAGTGCCTGGACCTGCAGGCGGACGGACTCCGTTGCTGCTTGAGCTGAGGGCGCACCGCATTGAAGTGCCACGGGCCGCTCTCGGCAGGGCGCTCTGCACCCCAACGAGCACTTGCCGGATCCGGGGCCGCTGAGGGCTATCCTCATAGGTGGACATATGACTGTTACCGAGCAAGTTCGCAGCGACATCACCGGCGCCCTGAAGGCCGGCGAGAAACAGCGCGTCACCGCGCTGCGCCTTGTGCTGTCCGAGCTGCAGAAGGCCGAGAAGGAGGGCTCCGACGACGAGCTCGCCGTGCTGCGTCGCGAGCGCAAGCGCCGTCTCGAGGCCGCCGCGCAGTTCCGCGACGGCGGCCGTCCCGAGCTCGCCGATCAAGAGGAGTCAGAGGCGGTGCTGATCGCCACCTACCTTCCGGCGGAGCTTTCCGACGACGAGCTGGGCCAGATGATCGCCGCCGCGATCGCTGAGACCGGCGCCGCCAGCCCCAAGGACATGGGCCAGGTGATGAAGGCGGTCATGGCTGCGTCCGGCGGCCGTGCCGACGGCAAGCGGACCTCGGCGCGGGTGCGCGAGGCCCTGGGGGCATAGGGAGCGCCCGGGCCATAGTGCGTCGCACGATCGAGCTCGAGAACACGGTGGCCGCCGAGCTGGCCGGAAGCCAGGATGCGGTGCTGCGAACGCTCGAAAGTCATCTCGATGCCGACGTCTTCCTGCGCGGCAACGTCCTCACGCTTGAGGGCGACGAGGCCGCCGTGGAGGCAGGCGCCGCCGTCGTGCGCGAGCTCTCGGACCTCATCACCCAGGGCCACGAGATCGCGCCCGGCACGGTTGAGGCGGTGGCTCGTGCCCTGGACGAGCACGAGTCTCCCTCGGAGATCCTTGAGGACGTCGTGTGGCGCCACCGGGCCACCCGCGTCGCGCCCAAGACCGTCAACCAGAAGCGCTACGTCGACTCCATCCGCAACAACACCATCACCTTCGGCATCGGCCCGGCCGGCACCGGCAAGACCTTCCTGGCCGTCGCGCTGGCCGCCGGCGCGCTGAGCCGCCGCGAGGTCAACCGCATCATCCTCACCCGGCCCGCCGTCGAGGCCGGTGAGCGTCTCGGCTTCCTGCCCGGCGACCTCATGGCCAAGGTCGACCCCTACCTGCGCCCGCTGTTCGATGCCCTGCACGACATGCTCGACCCCGAGCGCGTCAGCCAGCATCTGGAGCGCGGCGTCATCGAGGTGGCGCCCCTGGCATTCATGCGCGGAAGGACCTTAAATGACAGTTTCATCATCCTCGACGAGGCCCAGAACACCACGCCCGAGCAGATGAAGATGTTCCTCACCCGGCTGGGGTTCAACTCCAAGATGGTGGTCACCGGCGACATCACGCAGGTGGACCTCCCGCGCGAGCAGGACTCCGGCCTGATCGTCGTCGCCGACATCCTGGACGGCGTCGAGGACATCGACTTCGTGCGCTTCGGCGACGAGGACGTCGTGCGCCACAAGCTGGTGCGCCGGATCGTGGCCGCCTACAACGAGAACTCCCAGCGGGCAGCGCCGGAGCTGCGACCGCGCAAGCGGGCGTAGGGAGCGTCGTCCGGTCATGCTCGACGTGGAGGTGATCGGGATCGAGGCCGTTGACCCCGATCCCGCCGGCGACATCACCCATCCGCCGAGCGCGGTGGAGCTGGAGGAGTTGTGCGCGCTGGCGCTGGCCTCTGCCGGGATCGAGGAGGGCCACGTGGCGATCGAGTTCGTCGATGAGGACCGCAGTCGCGAGCTCAACCTCCAGTACCGGCGGATCGACGCCCCCACCGATGTCCTCTCCTTCGGGGTCGACGAGGACGGCGACAGCGCCGGCCCCCGGGAGCTGGGCGACATCGTCATCTGCCCGCCCCAGACCGAGGACCTGCGCGAGGCGGTCGTCCACGGAGCCCTGCATCTCAGCGGCATGGATCACGAGACCGACGACGGCGAGATGCTGGCCCTCCAGGCGGAGCTGATGAGATGGGTGAGCTGATCCCTTCGGGGCCGACCCCCTCCGGCGCCGTGCCCCCGGGGCCGATGCGCTCGGGCTTCGTGGCTCTCGCGGGCCGTCCCAACGTGGGCAAGTCGACGCTGGCCAACGCCATCGTGGGCGCCAAGGTGGCCATCGTCTCCGACAAACCGCAGACCACCCGGCGCGCCATCCGCGGCGTCGCCACCGGCCCCGACTGGCAGCTGGTCCTGGTGGACCTGCCCGGCGTGCAGCGGCCGCGCGACGCCCTCACCGAGCGCATGCAGCATCGCGTCGAGCACGAGCTGTCCGACGCGGACGTGTGCCTGCTCGTCGTCAACGCGCAGCAGGGCGTCGGTCCCGGAGACCGCTTCATCGCGACCCTGCTCAGGGGCGCGAAGGTGCCCGTCACCGTGGCGGTCAACAAGGTCGACCGCGCCGAGAAGCCCCGTATCGCCGCCACCCTGCACGACGCCGAGGCGCTCGACGTCGCCACGGAGATCTTCCCCGTCAGCGCGCGCACCGGCGCCGGCGTCCCGGCGCTGGTCGACCATCTGGTGAGCCTGCTGCCCAGCGGGCCGCTCTACTTCGAGGCCGCTCAGCGCTCGGACCAGTCGCCCGCGGTCGTTCTCGCCGAGCTCGTGCGCGAGCAGGTGCTGGCCCGCACCCGCGAGGAGCTCCCGCACGCGGTCGAGGTCGAGGTGGAGGACATCTCGCATCCGCGCCCGGACCTCGTGCGCATCGAGGCCGTGGTCCTCTCGGAGACCGAGTCCCAGAAGGGGATCCTGATCGGCTCGGGCGGGCGCATGATCAAGGCCATCGGCACCGCCGCGCGCCGCGCCATCGAGCGCGAGCTGGGCAGCCACGTGCACCTGGAGCTCTCGGTGAGGGTGCGCCGGAACTGGCGCGCCGACGAGCGCGTGCTCGACCGCCTCGGCATCGAATAGGTCGCGGCTGGGGCCGAGCGTCCGGCCGTCACGCCTAAACTCAGCGGCGTGGACGACGCCGACGTGGAATTTGACGAGCGCGGGCTCGTCCCGTGCATCGTGCAGGACTGGCGTAGCGGCGAGGTCCTCACCCTCGCCTACATGAACGCCGAGGCGCTGGCGCTGACGCGCCGGACCGGCGAGGTGCATTTCTACAGCCGCGCCCGCCAGGCGCTGTGGCGCAAAGGCGAGACATCGGGCAACACCCTGCAGGTTCGGGCCATCCGCTACGACTGCGATGGCGACGCCCTGCTGGCGCTCGTCGAGCCGGCCGGGCCCGCCTGCCACACCGGCGAGCGCACATGCTTTCACCGCGGCGAGCTCGAGCCCCAGGCCCCCGGCGAGGTGCTGGGCACGCTCGAGCGCACGATCGATGACCGTGCCCGGACCCGCCCCGAGGGCTCCTATACCGTGACCCTGCTCGATGACCCGGCTCTTGCCGGGGCCAAGGTGCAGGAGGAGGCCGAGGAGGTCGTTCGCGCCGTGCGCGAGGAGTCCGACGAGCGCGTCGCCGAGGAGGGCGCCGACGTGCTGTACCACCTGGCCGTTCTCATGCGCGGGCGCAACCTGAGCCTGACCGACGCCGAGCGGGTGCTCGATGGCCGTCGCCAGCGCTGAGGTTGCCACGCAGCCGTCCCCGTCGCTGGCGCAGGTGCGCGAACTGGCGCACCACCACAACCTGATCCCGCTGCACCAGACTTTCATCGACGACTGCCAGACCCCGGTCTCCGCCTACCTGAAGCTGCGCGATCCCACCCACCCGTCGTTCCTGCTGGAGTCCGCCGAGCAGGGCCGCGTCGGGCGCTACTCGTTCATCGGTGTGCGCCCGCGCAAGGTGCTGCGCTGGCGTCTGGGCGACGCGGGGGACCCCTACGCGCTGGCCGCCGCCGAGCTGGGTGGTTTCGACGTCGCGCCCCTGTCCGGCCTGCCCCCCTTCGCCGGCGGCGCCGTCGGCATGTTCGCCTATGACCTGGTGCGCACGGTCGAGCCGCTGGGCGAGCCCAACCCCGACCCCGTCGGAGTCCCCGACCTGGCCCTGATGCTCACCGACGCGGTCGTCGTCTTTGATCACTTCAAGCGGACGACCACGGTGGTGGCCAACGTGTACGCCGACGAGGACCTCGAGACCTCCTACCGCCAGGCCACCGAGACCATCGCCGAGATCCGCTGGCGCCTCGCGCGCCCGCTGCCGGCGCCGATCCAATCCGACGCTCGGACCGCACCCCGGTTTGAGGCCAACATGGCCCGCGAGGGCTTCGAGGCGATGGTGTCGCGCATCATCGAGTACATCTACGCCGGCGACGCCTTCCAGGTCGTCCCCTCCCAGCGCTGGTCCGCGGCGGTGCCGGTGGAGGCGTTCTCGATCTACCGGGGGCTGCGGGCCGTGAATCCCAGCCCTTACATGTACTTCCTTGACTTCGGCGACTTCGAGATCGCCGGGGCCAGCCCCGAGCCGCTCATCACCGTCAGCGGCCGCCGGGTCTCGACGCGGCCGATCGCGGGCACCCGTCCGCGCCAGGGCTCGCCGGAGGCCGACGCGGCCATGGCCAAGGACCTGCTGGCCGACGAGAAGGAGCGGGCCGAGCACGTCATGCTCGTCGACCTCGGGCGCAACGATCTGGGGCGGGTGTGCGAGTACGGCTCGGTGCAGGTGGAGAGCTTCATGGCGGTGGAGCACTACAGCCACGTCATGCACATCGTCTCCAGCGTCGTGGGCACGCTGCGCCCCGGCGTCGACGCGCTGGCGGCGCTGCGCGCGGTCCTGCCCGCCGGGACCCTGTCGGGCGCCCCCAAGGTGCGCGCCATGCAGATCATCGACGAGCTCGAGCCCGTGAAGCGCGGCGGCTACGGCGGCGCGATCGGCTGGGCCAGCTACACCGGCGAGCTGGACACCTGCATCCACATCCGCACCGTGGTGGTCAAGGACGGCGTCGCCCACATCCAGGCCGGCGGCGGCACTGTGGCCGACGCCAAGCCCGACTACGAGTTCCGCGAGTCCGAGGCCAAGTCGCGGGCCGTGCTCGAGGCCATCGCGCTCGCGGTGGCGCAGCCCGAGTGGCCCTGAGCCGTCCAGCGCCGCCGGTGCATCACTGAGGTACGGTTGCCCCGAGTGCGGGTCCTCGTCGTCGACAACTACGACAGCTTCACCTACAACCTCGTCCAGTACGTCGGGATGACCTCTGACCCGGCCCCCGAGATCGAGGTGGTGCGCAACGACCGTGCCACGGTCGACGAGCTGCTCATCCGCGGCTATGACCGCGTGATCGTCTCGCCCGGGCCCTGCACGCCCGACGAGGCCGGGATCTCGCTGGAGGCGGTGCGCCGCTTCCCCGAGGCGGGGATCCCCACGCTCGGCGTGTGCCTCGGTCACCAGGCGCTCGTCCAGGCCTGGGGCGGTCGCGTGGTCACCCACCAGCCCGTCCACGGGAAGACCGCGCGGATCGAGCACGACGGCCGGACGATCTTCCGCCGGCTGCCCTCGCCGCTGGAAGTGGGCCGCTACCACTCGCTCATCGCCGAGCCGTCGCTGCCGCCGGCGCTCGAGTGCAGCGCCCAGGCTGAGGGCATCGTGATGGCGGTGCGCCACCGCGAGCTGCCGGCCGAGGGCGTCCAGTTTCACCCGGAGTCGATCCTCACCCAGCGCGGGCGCGAACTGCTGGCCAACTTCCTCGGCCGGCAGGACCCATCCGGCGACGCGCCCGAGCCGTGGCCCGACCTGGAGCCCGCGGACCCCACGCTGCCATGGTGAACTCGACCTCGGCGCTACTGCCGCGGGCGATCGACGCGCTGGCCAGCCGCCAGGATCTCAGCGCCGAGGAGACCGGCGAGGCGCTGGCGGAGATCATGTCGGGCAACGCGTCCGATGTGCAGATCGCGGCTTTCCTCATCGCGCTGCGGACCAAGGGCGAGACCGTGGATGAGCTCGCCGGGCTGGCCCGGACGATGCGGCGCTTCGCGGCCGCCGTCCCCGTGTCGCACGACCGGCTCGTCGACACCGCCGGCACCGGCGGCGGCCGGCGCACCTTCAACGTCTCGACCACGGCCGCGCTCATCGCCGCCGGCGCGGGGTGCATCGTCGCCAAGCATGGCAACCGGTCGGCCACCGGCCTGTCGGGATCCGCCGACGTGCTGGAGGCGCTGGGGGCGCGGATCGACCTCACCCCGGAGGCGGTCGCCCGGTGCATCGAGGAGGTCGGCTTCGGTTTCATGTTCGCCCCCGCCCACCACCAGGCCACCCGCTACGTCGTCCCGGTCCGCGCCCAGCTGGCGGTTCGGACGAGCTTCAACTTCCTCGGCCCGCTCACCAACCCGGCCGGCGCTCCCCGGCAGCTCATCGGCGTCGCCGACCCCGCCTACCTGGAGCGGATGGCGGGGGCGTTGGCGCTGCTCGGAACCGAGCACGCGCTCGTGGTCTCCAGCCACGACGGCCTGGACGAGCTCAGCATCTCCGCGCCCAGCCACGTCGTCGAGGTCCTGGACGGCGAGATCTCGAGCTACGACGTGGCTCCTGCTGACGTCGGGCTGGCCGTCGCCCCCGCCGAGGAGGTCCCCGGCGGCGACCCGCAGCAGAACGCCGACACGGTACGGCGCATCTTCTCCGGGGAAACCGGCCCCACCCGCCCCGCGCGCGACCTGGCGGTGCTCAACGCGGGCGCGGCCATCTACGCCGGGGGAGGCGCCCCGACGCTCGCCGATGGGGTCACCGCGGCCCAAGCGGCGGTCGACTCCGGTGCGGCGGCGGCCGCGCTCCAGCGCTTCGTGAGCGCGACCCAGCGGCTGGCGCCGTCGCCGTGAACGCGCTGACCCCCATCATCGAGCGCACCCGCCAGGACGTCGCGGCGCGCCGGGGCTTCACGCCCCATGACCAACTGCGTGACGCCGCGCGCGTGCGCGTCGCCGCCGATCCACCCCGCGGCTTCGCCGACGCGCTGCGGGCCGGCCCCGGGATCTCTGTCATCGCCGAGCACAAGCGCAGCTCGCCGTCGGCGGGCATGATCCGCGACGACCTGGACCTTAAGGACGTCGTGGGCGCCTATGAGCGGGGCGGGGCCGCCGCGCTCTCGATTCTCACCGAGGCTCACAGCTTCTCCGGCAGCCTCGACGACCTCGCCGCGGCGCGCGCGGCGGCGCGCCTGCCGATCCTGCGCAAGGACTTCATCGTCGACTCCTACCAGGTGGCCGAGTCCCTGGCCGGTGGCGCCGACGCGATCCTGCTCATCGTGGCCGCGCTGGACCGGCCCGAGTTGGAGCGCCTGCACGCCGAGGCGACGTCGCTCGGCCTCGAAGTGCTGGTCGAGGTCCATGATGCGGCCGAGCTCCAGGTCGCCGCTGCGATCGGAGCGGGCGTCATCGGCATCAACAACCGCGACCTCACCACCCTGAAGGTCGACACGGAGCGGACCTTCCAGCTCCTTGACGCCATCCCATCGGGCTCCGTCGTCGTGTCCGAGTCGGGGTGGCGGACCCGCGCCGAGCTCGACCGGCTGGCCGGCGCCGGCGTGGACGCAGTGCTCGTGGGCGAGGCGCTTATGCGCTCCCCGGACGTCGAGGAGGCCTGCCGGACGCTGGCTCTGCCACGACCGGTCGGCCGGCTTTAGCTGGACTTAGGCGGTGGCGCGACACTCGTGCGCATGGGTCGCCTGCTGAAGTCGCACTTCGTGTCGGCGGTTCTCGGTGGCCTCGTCGTCGGCGGCGCGCTGCTGCTGTCCGGTGTGGCCGGGCGCAGCCAGACCGAGACCATCGTCGACCAGGCGCCGTTGGTGTCCCAGAAGACGGCCGAACCGACCAGCGGCGAGACGCCACTGTCGATCTATGAGCGCTACGCGCCGGGGGTGGTCTTCGTCCGCGCCAAGCTCCTGGAGCAGGTCGACAGCCCGTTCAACCTGTTCCACGCGCGCGAGAGCGCAAGCTCGACGGGCAGCGGCTTCCTGGTCGACCGCCTCGGCGACATCCTCACCAACTACCACGTGATCGACGGGGCCGACCGCTCCGGGGGGATCACCGTCGAGTTCGAGAACGCCGTGATGCGCAACGCCAGCGTCGTCGCGGTGGATCCGCACAATGACCTGGCCGTGCTGCGCACCGATATGCACGGGCTGCAGCAGATCGTGCCGCTGTTGCGAGGCGACTCGACCTCGGTCCGCGTGGGCGACCCGACGCTGACCATCGGCAACCCCTTCGGGGTCGACCGGACGCTGACCAGCGGAAGCGTCTCCGCGCTCCAGCACACGATCAGGGCCGCCGACGGGAGCAGCATCAACAACGTCATCCAGGTTGATCAGGCCCCGGATGCGGGCAACTCCGGGGCGCCCCTGATCGACGGCTTCGGCCGGGTCATCGGCATCAACTCCCAGATGCTCACCGGCGGCGACCAGTTCTCGCAGCGAGTGGCCTTCGCCATCCCCATCGACACCGCCGACTCGATCCTCTCCCGGGTCAACCGCGAGGAGACACCCAAGGTCGCCTACCTGGGGATCGCCGCGCCCACCAAGTCCAAGCCCAAGCCGGGCTCGGGCGCGCTCGTCGGACAGGTCACCAAGCCCAGTCCGGCTCAGCACGCCGGGATCGCGGAGGGCGACACCGTCGTCAGGGTCGACTCGGTGCCTGTCCACTCCATCGCCGATGTGCTGGCCATCGTCTCCACCCGCAGCCCGGGCCAGCCGATGGAGATACAGATCCGCCACGATCGCCGCCTGCGCACCGTCCCGGTGGTCCTGGGCAGCCGGACGGTGCAGCCGTCGTCGGGGAAGTAGCGTCCCCGTCGTTCGTACGATGTGGGGTGTGGATGCCCACCCAACCAAGATCAAGTTCTGCGGCCTGACCGATCCCGATGACGCCGACGCGGCCGTAGCCGCCGGCGCCTGGGCGCTCGGGGTCATCCTGTGGCCGGGCTCGCCACGGCGCTGCCGCCATGAGGTCGCCGCTCAGATCGCCGCCACCCACCGCCGCCACGCTCAGATCGCGGGCGTGTTCGTCAACGCCACCCTGGACGAGGTGACGCGCGCGGCGGATGAGATCGGGCTGACCCTGCTCCAGTTCCACGGCGACGAAGGGCCCGCGTTCTGCAGCGAGGCCGCGCGCCGCACCGGCTGCCGGGTGATCAAGGCCGCCCGCGTGCGCAGCGGCGCCGACATCCAGGCCCTGAGCGCGTTCCACACCGACTTTCACCTGCTCGACAGCTACCGCAAGGGCGTCCCGGGCGGCACTGGCGAGACCTTCGCCTGGGACCTGGCGCGCTCGCACCGGCACGGCGTGCCGGTGATCCTCTCCGGCGGGCTGACCACCGACAACGTCGCCGATGCCATCGCCGCGGTGGGGCCCTACGCGGTGGACGTGGCCAGCGGGGTCGAGATCTCTCCCGGCCGCAAGGACCACGACAAGGTGCGGGCGTTCGCCGAGGCCGTCGCCGGCACCGCAGTTCCGGTGGGGGCGGGAAGCCGGATGACTCACGCCGCCGACATTCAGGCAAGGCCGGATGCCGAGCGGAGGCGATCAGCGTGAGCATCGTCGAGCACCGGTTCGGCCCCTACGGCGGCCAGTACGTCCCCGAGACGCTCATGCCGGCGCTGGCCGAGCTCGAGTTGGCCTGGGTGGCCGCCCGCGACGACCCCGCCTTCGGCTCCGAGCTCGACGGCCTGCTGCGCGACTACGTGGGACGCCCGTCGCCCCTGTACCTCGCCCGCCGCCTCTCCGAGGTCGCCGGCCACCCGATCTACCTCAAGCGCGAGGATCTCAACCACACCGGCGCCCACAAGATCAACAACGCCCTGGGCCAGGCGCTGCTGGCCACCCGCATGGGCAAGCCGCGGATCATCGCCGAGACCGGCGCCGGGCAGCACGGGGTGGCCGCGGCGACCGCCTGCGCGCTGCTCGGCCTGGAGTGCATCGTCTACATGGGCACCGAGGACATGCGCCGCCAGAAGCCCAATGTCGAGCGGATGGGCCTGCTGGGCGCGCGCGTGGAGCCCGTGGAGGACGGCGCCCGCACGCTCAAGGAGGCCGTTTCGGCGGCGATCCGCGACTGGGTCACCAACGTGCAGACCACCCACTACATCATCGGGTCCTGCGTGGGTCCGGCCCCCTACCCGGCGATCGTGCGCGACCTGCAGCGCGTCATCGGCGACGAGGCGCGCGCCCAGATCCTCCAGGCGGCGGGGCGGTTGCCCGACCGCGTGATCGCGTGCGTCGGCGGCGGCTCGAACTCGATCGGCGTCTTCATTCCCTTCGTCGCTGACGAGGACGTGCGCCTCATCGGCGTGGAGGCGGCGGGGGAGGGAATCGAGAGCGGCCGCCATGGCGCGCCGCTCACCGTCGCGGGCACGCCCGGGGTCCTGCACGGCGCCTTCTCGGCGATCATGCAGGACGAGGACGGCCAGATCCTCGAGGCCCACTCGATCTCGGCCGGCCTGGACTACCCGGGCTCGGGTCCTGAGCACGCGTGGCTGCGCGACCAGGGCCGCGCCCAATACCTGGCCATCACCGACGCCGCGGCGCTCGACGCCTTCGAGCGCACGGCGCGCCTGGAGGGGATCATCCCGGCGCTGGAGAGCTCGCACGCGATCGCCTGGGCGCTGGCCCACCCCGACTCCGAACTGGACCTCATCTGCCTATCCGGGCGGGGCGACAAGGATCTCGCCGAGGCGCTGGAGGCGCTGCGGGCCCGGGGCGACCGGCGATGACCACCACCGATGCCCCCACCGGGATCGAGACGATCGCCGAGGCCTTCGCCCGCGCCCGCGCCAACGGGCGCCGGGCGGCCCTGATGCCGTACATGATGGGCGGCTACCCGGACCTCGAGACCTCACGGGCCATCGGCCTGACCTACGCCGACGCCGGCGCCGATCTCGTCGAGCTGGGCGTGCCGTTCTCTGACCCCCTGGCCGACGGGCCCGTGATCCACGCCGCCGCCACGGCGGCGCTGCGCGCCGGCGTCACGCTCCCCATGGTGCTCGAGGTGGCCCGCGACATCGCCGCCCGGGTGCCGGTGGTGCTCATGTGCTACGCCAATCCGATCCTGACGCGCGGGCTGGAGCGGTTCCTGGACCTGTTGGTCGCGGCGCGCGTCAGCGGCCTGATCGTTCCCGACCTGCCGCTCGAGGAGGCCACCGAGGTGCGTCCGGCGTGCCGCGCGCGCGGCGTGGCCTTCGTCCCGCTCGTCGCCCCCACCACGCCGGCGGAGCGGCTGGAGCGGATCGGCTCCGGAGCCAGCGGGTTCCTCTACACGGTGCTGCTGACCGGGACGACCGGCGAGCGCGGCGAGATGGCCGGAGGGCTGGCCGCGATGATCGCGCGGGGCGCTGCCCACACCAAGGTGCCGGTCGCCGTCGGGTTCGGCATCTCCACTCCCGAGCAGGCGGCGGCCGCGGCCCGCGCGGGCGCCGACGGCGTCATCATCGGCAGCCGGCTCGTGCGCGCCGCCGGTGAGGCCGCGGATCCCGTCGCCGCGGTGCGCGAGCTGGTGGCGGGCTTCTCGGCAGCGCTGTCTGAGACCCCGCTCGGTTAGCATCTGCGATCCCATGGGCTTGATCCTCACCGCCACCGCCGGGCTCTGCATCTGGATTGTGATCTGGTCGCTGAACGTCAGCGGCCTGGACGCGATCATGATCGCCATCGTGATGGTCCTCATCGCGATCGGCGTCCGCAACCTGCTCCCGTACCTGCCCGGCCGGCGGGACTAGATCGGCGGCCGATGCTGGGCGCGTCGTTGCCCCGCACGCATGCGGCGAGCGCGTGCGGGCTGCTGATCGCGCTGGCGCTGGCGCTGTCCGGCTGCGCCGCGCGGTCCAACTCCGCGGTGACCGTCACCGGCAAGACGCTGACGATCTACGCCAGCCTGCCTCCGGGCGGGGCCGGTGGACAGACCGCTGCCGACGTGCTCGCCGCCGAGCACCTCGCGCTCCAGCAGGCGGGCGCGAGCGTGGGAAAATTCACGGTCAGGCTCGTCACGCTGCATGGCAGGGAGATCTCCGACAACGCCCGCCGCGCGGTTCAGAACTCCACCGCGATCGCCTACCTGGGCGAGATCGGGCCGGGTACGTCGCAGGATTCGGTCCCGATCACCAACGAGCTCGGCTTGCTCCAGGTCAGCCCCACCGACACCGCGGCCTACCTGACCGAGGCGGTGCCGCAGGTCAGCGGGTCGCCGACCACCTTCTATCCGTCGCGCTCCACCTACAACGAGACCTTCGCCCGCGTGGTGCCGTCCACCGCCCAGGAGGCCAAGGCCATCACCGCCGAGATGCACTCCCTGGGCCTGTCCAAGCTCTACGTCGCCGACGACGGCACCTCCTACGGCGCCACCCTGGCGGGCGAGGTCCGGGCCGACGCGACCAAGCAGAGCATGAGCGTGGTGTCCAGCGCGGCGAATGCCGACGCCGTCTTCTACGGGGGCAACACCGCCGCCCGGGCGGCGCGGGCGCTTGACCAGGCGGCCACCGCCGCCGCCTCGGCCAAGCTCTTCGCGCCGTCGGCGCTCTATGACGCCGCGTTCGTGTCGGCCCTGAGCGCGGGTGCTCAGAAGAACCTGTACGTGTCCTCGCCGGGCTTCACGGCGGCCACGCTCACCCCGGCCGGCCGGCACTTCGTCACGGCGTTTCGCAGTGCCTACGGCCACGCTCCGGTGCCCCAGGCGATCTTCGGCTACGAAGCCATGTCCGCCGTGCTCGCCGTCCTCAAGCAGGCGGGCATCGGGGCCGGGACCCGCTCGACGGTCGTCACCGACTTCCGCACGCTGCACGACCGCCAGTCGGTCCTGGGGACCTACTCGCTTTCCTCGGGCGACACCAACCTCGCGCCGTTCGTGTTCGGGCGGGCGCGGGGCGGCGCCCTGGTGGCCACCGCCCCGGCCGGCTGACGCCCGGTTGCGCCGCCGGGACAAGGGGTTTACTTTCTGTTAAGAGGGGCGGCGCGCGGTCGCGAAACAATGATCTCGAGGTTGTTGCGATCCGAGCGCGCGACTACTCTCCCGCAATCGAGGGCACTGACAGCCCCGGTCGACCATGAGGAGGACGACTTTTATGAGTGTTCGCGCAAAGGCGATCAGCGCATGCCTGATCGTGGCATCGTTGCTCTTACTGGCTGCCTGTGGCAGCAGCAGTTCGAGCAGCAGCAGCGGCGGCGCGCCCGCCGGCTCTCCGCCGAGCAGCGGTAGTTCGAGCGGCTCCAGCGGGGGCGGCGGCAGCACCGTCGACATCTACTCCAGCCTGCCGCTCCAGGGCGCCTCCAGCGCCCAGACCGACCCGATGGTCAACGGCATCAAGCTCGCCCTCTCCGAGGCGAAGAACAAGGCCGGCAACTTCAGCGTCAACTACCAGTCGCTTGACGACTCGACCGCCGCTGCCGGCAAGTGGGACCCGGGCCAGACGGCGGCCAACGCCCGCAAGGTGGCGGGTGACACCAAGGCCGTCTACTACATCGGCGAGTTCAACTCGGGCGCGTCCGAGGTCTCCATCCCGATCCTCAACCAGGCCGGGGTTCCGATGGTCAGCCCCGCCAACACCTACGTCGGCCTGACCACCAACCTGCCCGGCTCGGCCCCGGGTGAGCCGGAGAAGTACTACCCGACGGGCAAGCGCAACTACCTGCGCATCGTGCCGATCGACTCCATCCAGGCGGCCGCCGACCTCATCGCGATGAAGCAGGCCGGCTGCACGAAGGTCGCGGTGGCCAACGACAAGGAGGCCTACGGCCAGGGCCTGGCCACGCTGCTGGGCCTGGAGAAGGGCGACTACGGGGTGACCATCACCTCCAACACCGGGATCGACCCGACGTCGCCGAACTTCCGCTCCTACGCCTCGACGATCCAGGGCCAGGGCGCGGACTGCTTCTTCTTCGCGGGCATCGTCTCCAACGGCGCGGTGCAGATCACCAAGGACGTCCATGCAGCGCTTCCGAAGGCCAAGATCTTCGGCGGCGACGGCGTCTGCACCAGCTCCTACACCTCGCAGAAGGCGGGCGGCGTGCCGGCCGCCATCGACCCGCTGCTGCAGTGCACCGTGGCCACCCAGGATCTCGCGGCCTACCCGGGCGGCAAGGACTTCCTGAAGGCCTACAAGGCCAAGTACGGCAGCAGCAGTCCCGACCCGTACGCCATCTACGGGTATGAGGTGATGAAGCTGGGGCTCGAGACGATCGGCAAGCTGGGTCCCAAGGGCAACGACAAGGCCGCCGTGCTCAGCGCGCTGTTCGGGACCACCAGCCGCAACTCGGTGCTCGGCACCTACGGGTTCGACAAGAACGGAGACACCACGCTGAAGTCCTACGGCCTCTACAAGGTCGCGTCCAACGGCGATCCGGTGTTCTTCAAGACGATCACGCCGACCAAGACGGTCAGCTCCAAGTAGGAAGTCTGTGCGAGAGAGGGCGCTATGTGCGCCCTCTCTCCATATGCTTCGGCTCACCGCCGTGGAAGCAAGTTCCTTAACGCCCAGCCTGCCGGCACCCGCGGCGCGTCCGTTGGCCGCGATCCGGCGGGCCTCGGGCCGGTGGGGCCTGATCATCGCGCTGCTGGCCCTGCCGATCTACTACGGGATCCGCGACCTCTCGCACGGCTATCAGGCCGGTCTCGTCGCCGGGCACCCGGTGGTGCACCACGACCTCAGCCGCCTGGGCTTCAACTTCGCCCAGGGTCTCTCCAACGGCGCGATCTGGGCCCTGATCGCGATCGGCTACACGCTCGTCTACGGGATCATCGAGCTGATCAACTTCGCCCACGGCGACGTGTTCATGATCGGGTCGATGACGTCGGTCGGGCTGTGGGGCACGCTGGGTCTGGGCCTCGCCACCGGGCCGGCG
>DASXCN010000067.1:0-9709 GCA_036491155.1 Solirubrobacteraceae bacterium
CGGGCGCGGCCACCGCGCCGCCGAATCCGCCGGCCACGATCGCCGGGACCGAGCGGTTCATCGCCTTGGCCATCAGGTTGGTCAGGATCGTGCCCGAGGCGCCCACGATCATGCCCGCGACGATCATCACGGTGTTGTTCAGAGCCACCCCGGTGGCCGCCGCCGACAGTCCGGTGAAGGCGTTGAGCAGCGAGATGACCACCGGCATGTCGGCGCCGCCGATCGGGAGCACCACCATGTTGCCCAGGATCGCTGACACCACCAGGATGCCCACGATGAACAGCGCCTGAGAGTGCGAGCCGGCGCAGAGGATGATCGCGCTGATCACCGCAATGGCAAACAGCGCGAGGTTCACGATCGACTGGGTGGCTCCCGGCAGCTTGATCGGCCGGCCGGGAAGGATCTCCTGGAGCTTGGCAAAGGCGATGTTCGAACCCCAGAAGCTGATCGACCCCACGACGGCGCCGAATAACTCGAAGATCTCGGTGCGCAGAGGGAAGAACCCGGGCGCGAAGTGATGGCGGAACTCGACCCAGGCGATCAAGGCCACGGCGCCGCCGCCGACACCGTTGAAGATCGCCACCATCTGCGGCATCGCGGTCATGTGCACCCTGCGTGCCGCCGGGACCCCGATCGCGGTGCCGATGGCCACGCCCACGATGATCAGGATGACCGTGCTCGTCCCGTGCCACACCCCCGGCGTCAACAAGGTCGCGACCACCGCCACCGCCATCCCCACAGCCGCGATCTTGTTGCCCCGCACGGCGGTGCGCGGGCCGGTCAACCCAGTCATCCCGTAGATCAACAGCGAAAAGGCAACGATGTAGGCGGCGTCGATGAAATAGGTGGTCTGAATGAAGACCGTGCCCGTGGCGATCACTTGGTCTCTTCCTCCAGCGCCGCTGCCGTCTCGTCCGCGCTCGGAGGCTCTTTCTGCTTGAACATCTCGAGCATCCGGTCAGTGACCAGAAAACCGCCGATCACGTTGATCGTGCCGAAGGCCACAGCGATCACCAGCAGCACCTGCTCAAACCACCCGCTGGCGATATGCATCAGCAACAGCCCACCCAGTACGACGACGCCGTGAATGGCATTCGTTCCCGACATGAGCGGGGTGTGCAGCGTGTTAGGGACCTTGGAGATGACGGCGTAGCCGACAAAACCCGCCAACACCAGCACCGACAGGTCAATGACAAATGTGTTGCCCATGGTCGGTCTCCTCTAGCCGGCGGTGGCCGCAGCGGCCTTCGCGCCGTCGTGAACGATCTCGCCGCCGCGCGTGATGCACGCGCCGGCGATGACCTCGTCTTCGAAGTCGAGCGATAGCTGCCCGGATTCGTCGATCATCAGCCCGAGCAGCGCATGGACGTTGCGCGCGTAGAGCTGCGAGGCGTGCTCGGCCATCGTCGACGGCACATTCAAAGGGGCCAGGATCTTGACGCCGTGGCGGATGACGGACTCGCCGGGCTCTGACAGCTCACAGTTGCCGCCGGCCTCACCCGCCAGATCGACGATCACCGAGCCCGGCTTCATCAGCTTCACGGCCGTCTCGGTGACGAGGATCGGGGCGCGGCGCCCGGGCACGAGCGCGGTGGTGATGACCACGTCGACCTTGCCGATCGCCTCGGCCATGAGCTCCTGCTGGCGCTCCTGCTGCTCAGCGGTCAGCTCCTTGGCGTAGCCGCCGGCGCCCTCAAGGTCGCCGCCGAGGTCGAACTCCAGGAACTTCGCGCCCAGAGACTCGACCTGCTCCTTGACCGCTGCGCGCACGTCGAAGCCCTGGACGACGGCGCCGAGCCGCCGCGCGGTGGCGATCGCCTGCAGTCCGGCGACGCCGGCCCCCAGCACGAGCACGGTGGCGGGCCGGATGGTGCCGGCCGCCGTCATCAGCATCGGGAAGAAGCGCCCCAGCTCCTGGGCGCCGATCAGAGCCGACCGGTACCCCGAGATGTTGGCCTGACTGGACAGCGCGTCCATCGACTGCGCGCGGCTGATGCGCGGGATCGCCTCCATGGCGAAGCTCGTCACCCCGGCAGACGCGAGCGCGCGTACGCCGTCGGCGTTGGTGAGCGGGCCGAGGAAGCCGATCAGCGTCGCCTCCGAGCCCAGACGCTCGATCTCCTCCGCATTGGGGGCGGCGACCTTGACCACGACGTCACAGTCCCACGGCGCCTCGTCCACCAGCTCCGCGCCGGCCTCGGCAAACGCCTCGTCGGGGATGAGCGCCCCGGCCCCGGCCCCGCGCTGCACCAGGACCGTCGGATGTGTCGCGTCCTCGCCGCCGGCGCGGGTGAGCTTGCTCACGACCTCGGGCACCAGGGCCACGCGTCGCTCGCCTTCAGTTGTCTCCTTCGGAACGCCGATCCGCATGCGGGCGGTGCAGCGTACCGGGTGACGGGCGGCGAGGACGCGCCGGTGGCCGGCCCCTCGCGGCTCAGCCCAGACCGACCGGCGCCAGCGCCAGCGCGGTCAGCACGCCGACCGTTCCGGCGAAATTCCCCGCAAGCACCTGATTTCTGGCTATTGCGGTTTTCACGATGGCCGGCGCGGGACGCAAACCGTGCCGGTGGGCCGTTGTGTGCGCAGGCGCACGCTTCGTGGCACCCGCATGGCCGCCGGCATTCGAAGGTGCGGCCGTCGCGGAGTGCGCCGACGTCGTGGTGTGCGAGCTCGACGCCGGCTGGGTGGGTGCGGCCGGCGGCGCCGGCGCAGCGATCGGCAGCGGTTTGCCCTCCATCGCCATCAGCGCCTCGCCGGTCACCCACACCGGGGTCTGGGTGACGCCGCGGCTGTAGCGCACCGCTCCGTTGGCGGCGAGCAGTGAATCCAGGTAGGCCAGCGGCGACACCGCCCCGCTCCGGCGCAGCGTCGCCGGCGACACGCCGGCGGCCTCCAGGCCCTGGATCGCCCACGCCGTCGACTGGGCGTTGGAGCCCATCCCGGGCTGAGAGGGAAAACCGCCGTCGCGGTCCTGCTGGCGGCGCAGGAGCGCCACTGCGCGCGACATCGCGTGGGTGGCGGCACGATCGCCCGCCAGGGCCTCGAGGGTGGCCCCGGTGTCGTCGACGTCGCTCGCACCCCCGGCGCCGGCGAAGCTGAAGCCGCCGTCGGCGTCCTGCTGGCGCACCAGCCAGCGCATCGTTTTGGAGCCGGAGCCCAGCGGCACGCCGTCGGCGCGCAGGGCCAGGACCGCGAACGCCGTGAGGTTGACCTGATCGGCGATCGAGCCGTTGGCCTTGAAGCGACCCTCCAGGGCGGCGAGCAGGTCCCGGCCCCCGAAGGAGCGCGCCGAGAGGCCCGCCGCGCGCGCCACGAGAATGGTCCGCTCCAGCGCGCCGACGTCGCCGGTCCCGGCCCCGCGCGCGACATAGTCCATGAGGCCCTGGGCGTCGCCGAGGGAGTTGAGGTCGTGGCCCGCGGAGGCCAGCCCCAACGCCGCCCATCCGGCGTAGAGCTGGTCAGACGGCTGGCCCGGCGCGGCGCCAAACCCCCCGTCGGCATTCTCGGAGGCGAGCAGGTAGTTGGCCGCTCGGGCCGACAGCGATGCCGGGGCGGTCACCACAGCCGCCCGGGCCGGCGCGGTCGCCCGGGCCACCGCCGGCCGAGAGCCCAACGCGGCAACGACCCCGACGGCGAGCCCGGCCACCAGCACCGGCGCCACCACCCGCTCGACCGGAAGCCAGGTCACCTCCACCCGCCGCGCGAAGCGCTGGATCGACCGCGTGAGCGCCGGCCCCAGCGCGAGCGCGAAGGCCAGGCAGCCGGCCGCGTGGATCGCGTCGAAGCCCAGGCCCTGCCCCACGTAGACCCCGAGCTGGCCGAGGCTGTGATCGCTGAAGGAGACCCAGTCGCCCACGTCCTGGATGACGGTGAAGGCAAAACCGGCCGCGCAGCACACGATGCCCAGCGCCCAGCGTCCCAACGGCCGCGCCGCCGGAGCACCCGTCCGCGCCCGCATCGCCCACGCCAGCGCCGCGCCCAGGATCCCCGTGGCCCCCCAGGCGGCCATCTGCCAGGGGGTCCAGGGCCCCTGGCCGAAGAAGAAGTTGGAGGTCAGCGCGGCCAGCGCGCCGATGGCGAAACCCGGTGCTCCGCCCAGCGCGTAGCCGGCGATGAGGACGATGTCGGTGGTGGGCTTGACGTTGGGAACCGCGGCGAAGGCGATCCGGCCCAGCGCGGCGAAGGCCGCGAGCGTTCCCACCAGGGCGATGATCCGGGCGTCGGGCCGGGCGCGCTCATACCACGCGAACCCCGCGCCGAGCGCGACCGCCAGCAGGCCGAAGGCCCCGAGCTGCCAGCTCACAGGACCACCTCCCGGGCAGCGCTGCGCTCGCCGATCAGCGCCACGCCCTGCGCGGGCGTCAGCGCCCCGCCGGCGCCGCCGAGGATCCGGGCCGTCTCGGTGGCGAAGTAGCTGCCGCCCGCCAGCACCTCGCTCGCGGTGCCGTCGGCGATGGGGGCGCCGTCGGCCAGCAGCACCACGCGCTGGGCGAAGGCCGCGGCGAACTCCGGGTCGTGGGTGGCGACCATCACCGCGGCGCCCAGCCCGGCCAGAAGCTCCGCGAGCTGGTGCTTGTGGTCGCGGTCCATGCCGCGTGTCGGCTCGTCCAGGCACACCACCGCGGGCACCGCCTCGGGGTCGGCGGTGTCGCCCAGCACGACCGCAAGGGCCAGCCGCTGCTTCTCACCGCCCGAGAGGTCACGGGGGTGGCGACCGGCAAAGCGCTCGCCGCTCAGCCCCACCATGGCCAGCGCGCCGGCACCGGCCTCGGCGGCGACGGTCTCGTGCACGAGATAGTCGGTGGGGTTCTGCAGCAGCAGGGCGACGCGCCCCGTCGCACGCACCGCACCCCTCGTGGGCTCCATCAGCCCCGCGGCGTGACGCAGCAGCGTCGACTTGCCCGCCCCGTTTCGCCCCATCAGCGCCACCCGCTCGCCCGGTGCCACAGCCAGCGAGACGTCGCGCAGGATGACCGGGCCGGAGCGCAGCTCATGCCAGACATGCTCAAAGACCAGCGCCGGGTCCGGCGCGCCACGCGCGGCACGCCGCCGAGCGCGCCATCCCACGCGCGGCGCGGACGACCATCGGCTGTCGTCCCCCGGTGACGGCGGGAGCAGATCGGCGCGCCGCAGAGCGGCGCGTGCGCGCTTGACACCCGGCGCCGGCGCCTGCCCCACGCAGGCGAGTAGCCGGGCGCCCGGGGTCTGCAGGTTGGGCGCCTGGCGCCCGGCCCACTCCAGGAACTCGGCCGGCGCCGCGTCGCAGACGATGCGCCCGCCGGCGAGGGCGATGACACGGTCAGCCGCGCCCAGGCAGCGCTCCAGGCGGTGCTCGGCCAGGACGATCGTCGCGTCGGAGTCCTCGTTGATGCGGCGCAGCAGGCCGATGAGCTCGTCCCCGGCGACCGGGTCAAGCTGTGAGGTCGGCTCGTCCAGCACCACCACCCGCGGGCGCCCGGCCACAGCGGCGCCCAGCGCCGTCCGCTGCAGCTCGCCGCCCGACAGCTCGGCGGTTGAGCGGTCCAGCAGCTGCTCGATGGCCAGCGCCAGAGCCGTCTCCTCCACCCCACGCGCCACCTCGGACGGTGACAGCCCCCGGTTCTCCAGCCCGAAGGCGAGCTCGGCGCGGACCGTCCCGGTGACCACCTGGGTCTCGGGGTCCTGGAACAGAGTGCCAACGGCCTGGGCCAGCTCCCCCGGGCCATGCGCGCGCGTGTCCATGCCCGCCACCGTCGCCCGCCCCGCGAACGTGCCACCGTGAAAGTGCGGGACCAGGCCGCTAATGGCGCGCAACAGCGACGACTTCCCCGACCCCGAGCCGCCGGCGACCACCACCAGTTCGCCGGGGGCGATCTCCAGCGACACGTCGCGCAGCGCAGGCGCCTCGGCGCCGGGATAGGTGTACGTGACGCGCTCCAGCGAGACGGCGGTCATCGCGCGAGCCCCCGGCGGTCAGCGAACGGGGCCAGCGTGGCGACGATCAGCCCACCGGCCAGCGCCAGCGCGCCCGGGCCTGCGGCGACGCTCAGCTCCGGATACGCGGAGAACGCAGCAGCGGGGCTCACCCGCGCCACGATCGAGACCGCCACCACCACGATCGCGGCGGTCACGAACGCGACGTCGTGGCGTGAGTAGGCGGTGCGGTAGCCCGGCGAGCGGCGCGCGAAGCGGTGGGCTGGGCGATGGGCCGCGAATCCGCGAACCTCGAGCGCCGCGGCGACGTCGAGCGCGCGGTCCAGCACTCCGGTGCACGCGGCGCGCATCAGCGTCAAGCGCGACGGCGGTGGCCCGGGCCGGCAGCGCTGAGCCTCGGCGAGGCGGCGGCCGTCGCGCACGAGGATCGGCACCATTCGGGTGGCCAGCGTCGCCGACAGCGCGGAGCGAAACGAGACACGGCGAAACAGTCGCAGCACCTCGTCGGGGTCCACGGCCAGGGTGTAGAGCAGGCCGCACAGGATCAGCGCGATCGCGCGCATGCCGAGGATCGCGCCGTACGCGGTGGCCTCGAGCGTGACGTCGGTGTGGCCCAGAAGCGGCAGATTGCCGAGCCGCGCGATGACCGTCAGCCCGTCCCGGCTCACGAGCGCGTTGATGAGCATGATCACGAGCGCCACCGGCACTCCCCACAACGCGGCGCGCAGCAGCGGGCGCCCCACCCCGGCGGCCGCGCCCGCAGCGACGACTGCCACCACCACCGCCCCTAGCACGATCGGATTGGACGCCATCAGGGCCGCGATCCCCAGCGCCAGGCAGTACGCGCATCCCGCGCCGGCACGCGCGCTGTGCAGCGGGGTGGCGCGCCGCCGGTAGATCACGGCGCGGCCTGGATCGGGACCGGCACCCGGGCCTTTCCGTCGACGGCGAGGGCGAAGTGGTCGTGCAGCGCCGCCGGGGTGATTGCCCGGGCGGCCGCCAGCACGCCGGCCGGGTCGGTGCCGGTGATCATCCACGTCGGCACCGACGAGCTATCGGCGGTGGCCGCGATCAGGCCTGCCCCGGCGCCCAGTGTCCGGGTCACCTTCCCATTCGGGTCCAGCAGTTGCAGCGCATCCCCGCCGGGGCCCGAGAACCGGGCATAGACACCGCTGGCACCGGGCCCGTGGGCGATGAGCTCGGCGGCCACCTCGGAGCGGATCTCGCTCCACGTGCCCACGACGATCCCCAGCGTCGACGGGCCCGACCCGGTCCCCAGCAGCTGGCTGGAGGCAGGAACGTGCTCCGCGGTCATCGCCCTGGTGACCTGCTTACAGGCCGCGTCGACATTGGAGGCGCACTCGAGGGTGACCGGGTAGCGCTTGCCGCCGATGCCGTTGGTGAACGGCTCGGGGAAGGACCCGACGACCGCGGGGACATTCTCGGTGGCGCTCCAGTCGTGCAGGTCCCACCAGATGTGGTCGCCCGCGTGCACCGCCGTCGTGGCCGCTCCCTTGGATCCCTGCACCCCGTTGACGTAGTAGAACCAGTCGGTGTGGTCGGCGGTGCCGGAACGCCCGTCGATCGACTCCACAAACCCTCCTCCGTAGCGCGTGGAGATCTTGAACGAGCGCTCCAGCATCCGCATGACGGTCTCGGAGCCGGGCACCTTGGTGCGCGACACGGTGGAGATGTGACGGGCGCCGAACTCGCCGGTGACGGTGACGTTGACGCCTTTGGTGGGCGCTCCGGGGCCCAGCCCGCAGCCGCCGCAGGCCAGCACGACGGCCAGCGCGGCGACTACGGTCCGGACTCTGAGCTTCACCACCTTCGGGCGCTCGCTCGTTACTTGCTGACGTTCACCGTCGCCTCGGCGCGGATGAACCCCTTCTCCGTAGCGACGATGGTCAGCTTGCCCGCCTTGTGGGCGGTGACCGTGGTGGCGCCGTGACTGTCGGTGGCGTTGACGCCGTCGGTGACCTTGACGCCCGGGAGGGTCTTGGCCTTGGCCGTCTTGAAGTACGAGGCCTTCACGACGAAGGGCTGCCCGACCTTGGCCGTTGCCGGCGCGGTGAGCGCGATCGGGAAGACAGTGCCCTTCTCCGGTGACGGGGCCACGAGGAGCGCGTCGCCGGGCTTGAGCTTGAGCCCGCACAGCCCCGCTGAGGCGAACCGGTCGTTGACCCAGATCCCCCAGAAGAAGCCCTTGCTGCTGAAGGGGTGGTTCTCGCCGAGCACCTTGGTCACCGCGACCCCGAACTGGCTGGAGAACGAGCCGCTCCACTGATGGTGCGTGGCGGAGTCAAAGTAGCCGATGGCGTCCTTGCCCGGGCACGCCCCCGGGGTTGCGCCGGCGCGGGTGACCGAGCCAGATTCAGCGTGCGCGACGGTGGCCGGCAGCAGGGTGCGTTTGACACCCTCCACCCGGACCGTGATGGGACCGCCGGCACCCAGCGCCGATGCAGTCGATGCGAGGAGAACTGCGGCGGCAACACCGCCGAGGGCTGCGAACTGTCGAGGCTTCATAGAGGGCCACCCCTTCCACGAGGGCTTTGGCTTGACGGTCGGAGGTTGGTCTCCTGGCTCCCGGGCCTATCAGCCACGCCTTCCCGGTCGGCTCTGAGCCGGCCAGTGGCATCGTGTGCGCTGACGTCCCCGATCACAGTGGCGGGTCCGCGCCGGATTCCCACCGGCTTCCCATGCCACCGACCTGCGAATGCGCTGATCGTACCGGCCCGCCCTAAACTGGGGTCACCACCGGTCATGACGGTCAACCTCACCCGCATATACACCCGCCTGGGCGACGGCGGCGACACCCACCTCGGGGACATGAGCCGGGTGCCCAAGACCCATCCGCGTATCGAGGCCTACGGGACGGTGGACGAGCTCAACGCCCAGATCGGCGTCGCCCTCACCATCGAGGACCTGCCCGACGCCTATCGCGAGTGGCTGGCCCGCATCCAGAACGACCTCTTCGACGTCGGCGCCGACATTGCGGCCCCTGAGGACCCCGGCTCGACCCGGGAGCGTCTGCGGGTGTTGCCCGAGCAGACGACGTGGCTGGAGGAGCGCTGCGACGAGGTCAACGCGACGCTCGCCCCCCTGAAGTCGTTCGTCCTGCCGGGCGGGTCGCGAGCGGCGGCCCATCTGCACGTCTGCCGCACGGTCTGCCGCCGGGCCGAGCGCGCCGCTATCGCCTGCGGCGACGAGGTCAGCGCCGAGGTCGTGCGCTACCTGAACCGGCTGTCGGATCTGCTGTTCATCCTCAGCCGCGGCGCCAACGACGGCGACGAGCCGCTGTGGGAGCCGGGCCGCTACCGCGGTTGATCAGCCACCGGTGAGAGTCGCCGCCCGCTGAGCGTCGGGCGCCCGGTCAGGTCCGCCGCAACATCAACGCCAGGCCCGAGGCCAGCAGCGTGCCCAGGGCGCCGATCGTCCCCGCGCCGATGACGAAGGCCTCGTGATCGCGCACGTAGGCCAGCACCTCGTGGGGCCGCGCGACCACGATGAGCGCCAGCAGTACGCACGCCACCACCACCAGGACCGCCACCGGCGCCAGGGCCTCGCCCACCGAGAACGACGGCCGCCGTGCCGGCCCGCGATCAGCCACGCGCGCCGTCCCCCGGTCCTCGAGGATCGAGAGTCCGGCGATCCCCAGCAGCGTCCACGTGCCGGCGACGAGGAAGCCGCCGAGCACGTCGGACGGGTAGTGCCAGCCCAACTCCAAAAACGAGTAACACACCGCGATGGCGAACGCCGCCATCGCGGCCCCCACCACGGGACGCCGCCGCGCCGG
>DASXCN010000068.1:0-10325 GCA_036491155.1 Solirubrobacteraceae bacterium
GAGGCGTGGCTGCGGCGCATCTGCGCCACCGGCGGCGCCGACCGGGAGCTGCTGCTGCAGCGCATCTCCGAGATGTGGGCGCAGGCGGCCCGCTGGCCCGGCCCCGCGGACCATCCCGGTTACCGCGCCGCGGTCGCCGACGGAATGGTGAGCGACACGCCTGACCAGATCCGCGTGCGCGTGCGCGACTGGCTCGCCGCGCGTCTGGGTGCGGCGGGGTGCACGGCCGCGCTCTCGGACCCCTCCGACTGGTCCGGGTGGGACGAGCGCTACCGCCGATGACCGTTACCCCGCTCACCTGCCCGTTCTGCGACTCACCCGAGATTGAGGTCGTCGCGGCGTGGGGCGGCCAGCTCATCACGCGCCAGCTGCGGTGTCGCAGCTGCAATACCCATTTCGAGGCGCTCCGCACCGAGTTCGACTCCCCGGAGGACGAGTCATCGACGAGCAGCTGAGACGTCGGTCGGTCGGCGCACCGGCGGCGCGTTCGCTGCTGCTGACGGTGCTGGGCGAGTACGTCCTGCCCCGGCCGCAGGGCGTCTGGCAGGAGACGCTCGTCGCCGCGCTCGTCTCGCTCGGCTACCGCCAGCAGGCGGCGCGCCAGGCGCTGGCCCGCAGCACCCGCGACGGCTGGTTGATCGCCGAGCGCCGCGGGCGCCGGGCGCGGATGACCCTGGGCGCCGCCACCGCCGAGCTGCTGCGCACCGGTGCCGAGCGCATCTACTCCTTCGGGCAGCCGTGGCAGTGGGACGGGCGGTGGCTCATCGTGGTGCTTCGCGTCCCCGAGGAGCGCCGTGCCGTGCGCCACCAGCTGCGCTCGCGCCTGGCCTGGACCGGGCTGGGGTCGCTGGGCGGTGGGGTGTGGCTGACTCCGCACACCGAGCGCGAGGGCGAGCTGGCGGCCGCCATCGCCCAGGAGCCGGCGGCCGAGGCGCGGTCGTTCGTGGCCGAGCTGGGCAGCATGGGTGACCCGCAGGCGCTGATCGCCGACGCGTGGGCTCTCGATGCGGTGCGCCTCCAGTACGAGGCGTTCATCGAGGATTTCGCCCGCGTGCGGGCGCCCTCGGCCGAGGCGTGCTTCCGCCAGCAGACGCTGCTGGTGCACGCGTGGCGCCGGTTCCCGTTCTTGGACCCGGACCTGCCCGCCGCACTGTTACCGGCACGATGGCCGCGCCAGCGCGCGCATGAGTTGTTTTCCAGCCGCCACGAGCGCTGGGAGGAGCGGGCGACCGCGTACTTCGCACAGCTGGAGGGGGACCTGCGGACGATGGAGGAACGGGCGGCCTAGGCGCGCCTGGGATCGGAGAGGAGGAGCGATGGGGCACGCTGAGGCTCAGACCAACGTCAGTGACATCGTCACGCGGCAGGTGAGCGCCGGCCGGGGCGATGCGACGGCGTTCATCGCCCCCGACGCCACCCTCACTTACGACGAGCTGCGCCGGCAGGTCAACCGCGCCGGGCACATGTTGCGCGAGCTGGGCGTGCGCCGCGAGCAGCGGGTGCTGCTGGTGCTCGACGACACCACGGTCTTCCCGATCGCCTTTCTCGGTGCCATCCGGATCGGCGCCGTTCCCGTGCCGGTCAGCCATCTGGACAAGGACGACAACTTCCGCCATTTCGTCGACGACTCCTATGCCGAGTTCGTCGTCACCGACGCGGGCGTGCTGGACCGCGTGCGCGGCGCGCTGGGTGACCGGCCGGTGCGCTGGCTGGTACGCGGCCGCGACGATGCCGGCGTCACCGAGCTCGACGCGGCCCTGGCGGCCCAACCCGACGAGCTCGACGCCGCCCCCACTCATCGCGACGACATGGCCTTCTGGCTCTACAGCTCCGGTTCCACCGGCAAGCCCAAGGGGGTCGTGCACCTCCAGCACGACATCGGCGTCACCTGCGAGCAGTACGCCGGCGGGGTGCTGGGCCTCGGGCCCGGCGACGTCCACTTCTCCACCACCAAGCTCTTTCACGCCTACGGCCTGGGCAACGGCCTGACCTTCCCGTTGTGGTTCGGCGGCGCCTCCGTGCTGATGGCGGGACCCCCCAAGCCGCCGGCCATCCTCGAGACGCTGCGCCGCCACCGGCCGTCGGTGTTCTTCAGCGTGCCGGCGCTGTTCGGACTGCTGGCGCGCGATCCCGGCGCCGAGGGCGCCCTGGATTCCGTGCGGTTCTGCGTGTCGGCGGCCGAGCCGCTGCCGGCCACCACCGTCGCCCGCTGGCGTGAGCGGTTCGGCATCGACATCGTCGACGGCATCGGCTCGACCGAGATGCTGCACATCTACTGCTCCAATCGTCCCGGCGACGTGCGCCCGGGGACGACCGGCACGCCCGTCCCCGGCTACGAGCTCAAGCTGGTCGACGACGCCGGGGTGACCGTGGAGGGGCCGGGCATCGGCGCGCTGTTCGTGCGCGGCGACTCATGCGCGGCCTTCTACTGGCACCAGCACGAGAAGACCAAGGCCTCCATGCTGGGCGACTGGTTTGCCACCGGCGATCGCTACGAGCGCGCCGACGACGGGACCTACGCCTACGTGGGCCGCGTCGACGACATGCTCAAGGTGGGCGGGCTGTGGGTCTCGCCGGTCGACATGGAGCACGCGCTGCTCGAGCACCCGCGGGTCGCCGGCGTCGGCGTGGTCGGCGTGCGGATCGAGGACGCCAGCCGCATCGCCGCCTACGTGCAGTGCGCCGATGATCAGCTCGGCGACGACGCGCTGGCCGACGAGCTGCGGGCCTGGTGCAAGGAGCGCATGCGCCGCTACGAGTACCCCCACCTGGTGCACTTCGTCGACGACCTGCCGCGCACGCTCACCGGCAAGGTCCAGCGCTTCCGCCTGCGCGAGTGGGCCGAGCAGACCGCGGCGGACGCGCCGGCGCCGCCGACGGAGACCGCGCCCGCGCTCTAGACCGTCCCCGCCTCAGACGCGCCGGGGATGCCGTCCACCGACCACAGGCTGGGCAGGTTGACGACCATCTCCTCGGGGGTGCTGCGAGCCAGGACGACCACGGCCTCCTCGTCGGGGGACGGGTTCTCCTCGCGGTGAGGCACCCAGGCGGGGACATAGATGAAGTCACCCGGGCCGGCGTCGATGTGCTGCTCGGCGCCGTTGACCAGGAACGCGAAGCGAGGATGGCCCGACACCACGTAGATCCCGCTGTCGGCCTCGCCGTGATGGTGGTCGGCGGACTTCTGGCCGGGAGCGACCGTGTTGCCGCCCATCCACAGGCGCTGGGAGCCGGTGAGGCCGCCGGAGATGGCGGCGTAGCGGGCCATGCCGGGCGTCTGCAGCGTGGCCGCGCTCCGGTCCTCGGGGCCCGAGCGCACCAGGGGCCGGCGCCAGAACGGTACTCCCGTCACAGACGACGGCTGTTCGAACGCGGTCATCTCGTCAGACAGTACCGAGCGGCCACTGTTCAGCCGACGCGATTGCCCGCCAGCAGGCGGGCCAGGAACCGTCGTGTCTCCTCGTGCTCGGGCGCGGTGAAGATCTGCTCCGGCGCGCCTCGCTCCAGGATGCGTCCTTCCTGCAGGAAGCACACCTGGTCGGCGAAGTCACGGGCGAACCCCATCTCGTGGGTGGCGATGAGCATGGTCATGCCGTCGGCCTTGAGCTCGCGGATGACCTCCAGCACCTCGCCCACCAGCTCCGGATCCAGCGCGCTCGTGACCTCGTCGAGGAGGAGGGCGCGCGGGCGGGTGAGCAACGCCCGGGCGATGGCCACGCGCTGCTGCTGGCCCCCGGAGAGGCGGTCTGGGTAGTCGGTGCCGCGACCGGCCAGGCCGAAGCGCGCGAGCAGGGCCTCCCCGGCCGCCACCGCCTCGTCGCGCGCCATCCCGTGCGCGCGGACCGCGCCCAGGGTCACGTTGTCGATCACGTTGCGGTGCGGGAACAGGTTGTAGGCCTGAAAGACGAGCCCCAGGCGCCGCCGCGCCGGGACGGGATCGACGCCGGGGACGGTGATCGGCGCGCCGTCGAGCAGGATGTCGCCGTCGTCGATCTCCTCCAGCAGGTCGATGCAGCGCAGCAGCGTCGACTTGCCCGAGCCCGACGCGCCGATCAGCGCGATGGCCTCGTGCTCGCCAACCGACATGTCGATCCCGCGCAGGACGTCGTTGGCCCCGTAGGCCTTGGTCACGCCACGCAGCTCCAGGACGGCGGTCATCGCGGCCCGAAGGCCAGGACGCCCCCGCGCTCGCGGCGGCTGCGCGCCTGCAGGCGGTCGACGATGCGTGTCGTCGGGATCGTCACGCACAGATACAGCGCGGTCGCCGCCAGCAGCGGCGTGTAGTTGAACTGTGAGGCGGCGTAGATCTGAGCCACCCGGAACGCCTCCTGGGGGCCGATGATGGAGACGAGCGCGACATCCTTCTGCAGGGCAAGGAAGTCGTTCATCAAGGGTGGAATGACCCGGCGTACGGCCTGGGGCACGACGACGTAGCGCAGCGACTGCGTCGGCGTGAGCCCCAGCGCCAGCGCCGCCCCCGCCTGGCTGGGATGGATCGACTCCAGGCCGGCGCGCAGGACCTCTGATACATACGCCGAGTAGCAGAGGGTCAGGGCGATTCCGCCGAGCACCGTGGGGTTGGTGGGAACGCCGCTGAGGTCCAGCGCCGGCACCGCGAACCCGATGATGTAGACCAGCAGGATCGTCGGGATCCCGCGCATGACGTCGACGTAGATGACCGCGAGCACTCTGAGCGGAAACAGGACCGGGGCGTTGATGGTGCGGATGAGCGCGATGACCAGCCCCAGCACGAGCACCGCCACCTCGACGACGAGGAAGAGCTTCACGTCCAGCCAGAAGCCGCTCAGGATGGCGGGGAACGACGCCCTGAACACACTGGCGGAGAAGAAATCCTGGCGGACGGTCGGCCAACCCGGGCTGGTCAGCACATAGGTCACCAGCCCGCCGATGACGACGATCGTCGAGATCGTGGAGATGGTGATCGAGCGCCGCGCCCGTCGCCGGTGCTCGCTGGCGCGGTCCTGCTTGGTGGTGAGAGTGGGGAGCGCGCTCACTCGGCCGGCCAGCCCGTGGCGTGAGCTAGTGCAGCTCGGGCACGTTGGCCGCCGAGGCGATCCAGCGCTTGTTGAGCGCCGCCAGCGTGCCGTCGGACTGCAGCGCGTTGACCGCCTGGCTGACGCACGGGGTCAGCTTTGACCCCTTGCTCAGCAGCACGCCCCAGTTGTCGCCGCCCGGCGCGGTGAACTGGCCGGCGATGGTGCTGTGCTTGATCTCGCTGATCAACTCGAACGCGGTGGCGAGGTCCACCACGATCGCGTCGACGCGGTGGATCTTGAAAGCGGCCACAACGTCGTTGGAGGTGTTGAACACGTCGGGCTGCGAGCTCGGCTTGATCACCTCGTTGGTGGCGTCAAGGCTGGTGGACCCGATCTGCACGCCGATCTTCGCCCCGCGCAGCCCCGCCAGCGAGGTGACGTGGGCGTACTTGGAGTCCGAGCTGACGATGATCCCCTGCGGGTTGGTGTAGTAGGGCGCCGAGAAGTCCACCGCCTTCTCGCGCGGCTTGGTGATCGAGATCTCGTTGATGTCGAAGTCAAACGACTTGGGGCCCGGCGCATACGAGGAGTCAAACGGCTCGGTGACCCACTTGACCTCGCTCTTGTCAAAGCCGAGCTTGGTGGCGATGGCGTAGGCCACCGCGCTCTCGAAGCCCTTGCCGTTGGACGGCTTGTTGTCCTCGAAGTAGGGCGGGTAGGCGGGGGAGTCGGTGGCCACGGTCAGCATCCCCGGGCTGTGCAGCGCCAGGGTCGACTTGCCGCATGCGGCCGCCGACGAGGTCGCCGCCGCCGAGGACGTGCCCGTGGCTACGCCCGCGGCCGCCGACGAGGTCGCGACCGCGGAGCTGGTTGAACTCGAGCTCGAGCTGCCGCATGCGGCGATCAGCCCGGCGGCGAGCGCCGGCAACACGATCGTGGAGAGTCTGCGCGCCCAGAGCAAGGCGCACAATCTACACCCGCACCGCCGCGGGCTGCCGGGGCCCGCGCCCGGATTGTCCAGCAGGCCTTGCGCGGGACGCGGCGTGCCTGAGATAGTCCTCTCATCAGGCCCGGCTCCGGGGGTCGGGTCACAACAGGAAGGGGCCTGACCATGGCCGATCGCCTGCTGTTCCTGAGTTGGGGGACTCCCGTACGAGGTATGGAGGAGCGGGGCCTCGAGGTGTTCAACGAGGCCCTGGGGTACTACGGCCGCCTGCAGCAGGACGGGCGGATCGAATCCTTCGACGTCGTGCTGTTGGCGCCGAACGGCACGCTCGAGGGGTACATGCAGCTGCGCGGGACCGCCGCCCAGCTCGCCGCGGTGCGCGAGGACATCGCGTTCCGCCGCATCGTGGTCGACGCGGGCATGATCGTCGACGAGCTGCGACTGACCGACGGCTACTGCAACGAGGGCATCGCCGAGGCGATGGGCATCTATCAGGAGAGCATCGCCGGCGTTCCTCAGCGCTGACGGCACCGGGAACCCCGGGCGCCCATGGCTAGACGACCACGGAGCGCCCGGCGCCCGGCGGCGGGGCAGGCCCCTACGATGGGGTGGTGAGGCCCCGCCCTAATTCGGGTATCTGCAGCGCAGGCGCGCCGCCACCCCCACTGCGCGCTGCCGGCACGATGACCCACGACGAGTTGCGCATCCACCTGGCCGCCTCGGCGACCGCCTCGCGGCCCAGCGAGCTGGACGACATGACGGCGCGTCTCGTCGCCGCCTGTTGGCCCGGCGGGCACCAGGACCGCTCTCTCCCCGCGGCGCGGGCCTGGCTTCGCTACTGGCGACCCGAACGGGTTGGAGCCGAGCTGCCGGTCTGCTCGTGCGGGCGCGGTCACTGCGCCGTATGCAACTGAGCCGCGCGACGCGGCTCCCGTGGCTGGTCGCGGCGCTTGCCGTGTGCGCCGCCATCGCGGGGTGCGGCGGGTCGCAGCCTGCGGGTGGCTCCGCGGCACCCGACGCCGCTGCCATCGGCGCCCTGCCCCAGGCACACCCGCAGGCGGTCGAGCCCGCGGCCGGGGCGCACGCGGCAGCCTCGGCCGGCGGCGGTGAGATCGTCGGCGATCCCACCGCGCACGCCCCCTCCCTGTCGCAGGTCAAGAAGGAGCTCAGGCAGCTGAACCTGTGCGGTGGCGCGCTGTCGGCCGCCGACGCCGCCCCGGTGGTCACCGCGTCGGGCCCCGGCTTCGTCGCCGACCCCGGGACGATCCAGAACGTCGGCCAGCTCCCGGCCCTCACCGCGCGCCTGAACCAGCTCGCCCAGGCCCTGGGCGTGGTCATCTACGGCATCAGCGGCTACCGCACGCCCGCGCACAGCGTCGCCGTCGGCGGGTTCGCCGACGACCCGCACACCAAGGGCGAGGCCGAGGACATCGGCGTCAACAGCCTCCTGCGCTCCACCGCCGCCCGGATCACCCCGGCTCAGCTCGCCCAGTACGGGCTCTACCGGCCGTTTGACCCCTCTGACAGCCCGGCCAACACCGAGGTCAACCACATCCAGCTCATCCCATCGGGCGGTCCGCTGTCGCTGGCGCAGTCCAACGCGACGTTCGACCTAGATCCAGCCTGTAAGTAGGGCCGCGCCCCGGGCGCCCGTCGAATACCGCGTTCCGGGCTCACAGATAGGGCCCAACGCGCCGAATCACTGAGCATGGCTGTCGAGTCCGCCACGGAGAGCCGTGCGCAAATCATCGAAGAGCAGTTCTGGGCCGTGGTGGCCAACATCCCGGGCGCGGTCTACCGCTGCGCCTGCCAGGACGATTGGCCCATCCGCTTCATCAGTGATCACATCGAACTGCTCTGCGGCCATCCCGCGTCTGACTTCGTCGACAACTCCGTGCGGACCTACGGGTCCATCATCCACCCGCACGACCGCCCCGGTGTCGCCGAGGAGATCGATTGCGCGCTGCAGGTCGGCGCGCCCTACGCGCTGCAGTACCGCGTGCTGCACGCCGACGGAAGCGTGCGTTGGATCTCGGAGCGCGGGCGCGCGATTCTGGGGGAGTCCGGCGAGCGGCTGTGGCTCGACGGCGTGCTACTGGACGTCACTGAGCAGGTCCTGGCCGAGCAGGACCGCGATCGCGCCGAGGCGGCGCTCCGCCGGCAGGCGGAGCTCAACCGCCACCAGGCGCGGCACGACTCGCTCACCGGACTGCCCAATCGCGTGCTCTTCCAGGACCGTGCCGGGCAGGTGATCCTTGCCGCCCAACGCGAGGGCCGTGGGGTGGCGGTGATGGTGATGGACCTCGACCGCTTCAAGGAGATCAACGACACGCTCGGCCACGCCAGCGGTGACCGGCTGCTGGTGGAAGCCGCGCGCCGGCTCCAGGCCACGTTGCGCGACGCCGACACGATCGCCCGTCTGGGCGGCGACGAGTTCGCCATCCTGCTCCACGACGGCTCGCCCGACGCCGTCGCCGGCGCCGCGGCGCGCATCCAGACGGCGTTCACCGACCCGTTCTGGCTCGACGGCCTGCCCCTGCAGATCGAGGCCAGCGTCGGCGCCGCCATCTATCCCGAGCACGCCTCCGACGTCGCCGGCCTCATCCAGCGGGCCGACATCGCGATGTACGTGGCCAAGCGCGGCAACTCCGGGTGGGAGATGTATGACCACAGCCAGGACGGCCACCAGCCGCAGCGGCTGTCGCTCATCTCCGAGCTGCGCCGGGCCATCGACGAGCGCGAGCTGGTCCTGCACTATCAGCCCAAGCTCGACCTGCGCTCGGGTCAGGTCGCTTCCGTCGAGGCGCTCCTGCGCTGGCATCACCCGACCCGTGGTCTCGTCGGGCCCAACGAGTTCATCGACGTGGCGCAGGAGACCAGCCTGATCAAGCCGCTGACCCTGTATGTGATCGACGACGCGCTGCGCCAGTGCCGCGCGTGGCTTGAGGATGGGCTGACGCTCGCCGTCGCGGTGAACGTCTCGACGCGCAACCTGATCGACCTGGACTTCCCCGAGCAGGTGGGCGCGCTGCTGGCCAAATGGGGCATCGGGCCCGAGCTGCTCGAGCTCGAGATCACCGAGTCGGCGATCGTCGCCGACATGTTCCGTATGCGTGGCGTGCTGGAGCGGCTGGGGGCGATGGGGCTGCGGCTCTCGGTCGACGACTTCGGCACCGGCTACACCTCGCTCGGCTACCTGCGGCGCCTGCCCATCTCAGAGCTTAAGATCGACCGCTCGTTCGTCTCCCACATGGCCACGTCCGAGGAGGATGCGGTCATCGTGCGCTCGACCATCGACCTGGGCCGCAACCTCGGCCTCGGGGTTGTGGCTGAGGGCGTGGAGGACGCGGAGGTGCTCGAGGCGCTGCGCGAGCTCGGCTGTGACGTCGCGCAGGGCTACCTCCTGAGCCGGCCGATCCCGGCCGTCGAGCTCACCGCCTGGCTGAGCGCGTTCACGGCTCGGTGAGAGTCGGCTCCGCCAGCATCGCCTCGGTGAACTGAACCGCGGCGGTCGTGCTGTGCAGGCGCCACAGCAGCAGGCCGCGCTCGAAGCCCGCAGCGGCATCGGCGGTGGTGGCCAGACGCTGCGCCAGCGCCAGGAACTGCGCGCGCTGGGCGAGCAGGAGCGGTGCCGGGTCGGCATGGCGCCGGCTGAGGAACAGCAGCTTGAGCATCAGCAGCGAGCGGGCGTCGCGCACGTGCTCGACCGGTCGCTGCAGCCAGTCGGTGATCAGTCGCCGGCCCGCGGGCGTCGGCTCAAAGATGGTGCGTTGCGGCCCCGACTCGCTTGGGAGCGTCGCCACCGGCGTGATCAGCTCGAGGCGCTGCAGCATCTCGAGCGCCCGGTAGACGAGGGGGCGGCGCATGTCCCACACCCGGCCCACCTCGCCGCCGGTGGCCAGGGCGCGGGCCAGTGCGAACCCATGGGCGGGCTCCTCGTCGAGCAGCGCCAGGATGGCCCACTCGCCCGCCGTGAGCTGGTTGCGAGGGCGCGGCATCCCGCGACACGCTACGCCGCGTGGCGCCGGGGTGTGAGCCCGCGGCGGGCGCCTGTGTGGCGCCTTGCCAGGTATTCAAAAATGGACTAGCGTGGAGGAGCCATCACACAAGGCGCGCGAGAGCGATCGCGCGGGAAGGAGACGGGCATGGCGGTTGCCGAATCGGTAGAGCAACAGGCCGACAGCTTCATCCACTCGCCGCACAAGCTGATGATCGACGGCCAATGGGTCGAGGCGGCGTCGGGCAAGACTTTCGAGACGCTCAACCCCGCCACGGAGGAGGTCCTCGCCGAGGTGGCCTACGGGCAGGCGGAGGACATCAACCAGGCGGTCAAGGCGGCCCGCAGGGCCTTCGCCGACGACTCCCCGTGGCGGCGCATGAAC
>DASXCN010000069.1:0-7787 GCA_036491155.1 Solirubrobacteraceae bacterium
GGCTGCAGGCATACGTGGTCGGCGCCCGCGTCCAGGTGTTCCCGGGCCGCTGCGACGATGTGCTCGGCGGTCCCGTGCGGAACGATCCGGTCGATGAGCCGGTCAGAGCCGCCGCGGGCGATGTCGTCCTCGGTGAAGCCGTAGCGCAGCAGGTTGCCGGTGTAGTTGCGCAGCCCCAGATACATCTCGGCGTAACCGCGCGCGGTGGCGCGGGCCGATGCGGGGTCGGTGTCCATCACGCAGGCCAGTTCGGTGGCCAGCAGCGCGTCGGGTCCCAGCCGCTCGCGGGCCGCGCCAGTGTGCTCGGGCGGCACGAAGTACGTGAGCGTTCCCCGCGTGCGCTCGCGGCAGAGGTCCAGCATCTTGGGCCCGAGCGCGGCCAGGGCTCGTCGATCCGGCGCGATCGGCTCCGGCGCCGCGTCGATCCCGTCCAGGAATGCGCGCATCGACGCCAGGGGCCGGGCGTAGTCGCTGGTCGCCTCGGGGTGGCCGATGCCGATCCCGACGAGTAGGCGGTCACCGAACTCGGAGGCCAGCACGGCGTGCTCGCGCGCCAGTTCCCCGGGGTCGTAGGCCCAGACGTTGACGATGCCGGTGGCGACAGTCAGATCGCGGGCCCCCTCCAGCAGCGGCCGCACGGTGGGCAGGCGGGGCGAGCCGCCCAGCCAGAACGTGCCGAAGCCCAGGTCGGCGACGAGCGCGGCCGCCTCCCCGGCGTTCTCCTCGCCGAGGCTGCGGTAGGCCGTCCACACGCCGAAGGTGCCCAGGTTCATGCCCACAGCCTTGCACACCGGGCCGTATGATCCGCGCGTGGACTTCTGGCGCCTGGACGCCGAGCCGGTGCAGCCGCACTCGCCGCGCGTCCTGCACTCCGACGACGAGGCCAACCGGGTGATCTTGCTCGCGCTGCCCGCCGGCGAACGCCTCTCTGAGCACCAGGTCCACGAGCACGCGCTGGCCGTCGTGCTTGACGGCGAGGTGCGGATCCGCGCCGGGGCCATGGAGGAGCGACTGGGCGCCCAGGGGCTCGTCCACTTCAGGCCGGCCGAACGCCACGAGGTGGAGGCGGTCACTGACGCACGGCTCCTGCTGTGCCTGGCTCCCTGGCCCGGGCCCGGGCACCCCAGCCGCCACGAGTAGCTACCGGGCGGGCCCGGGCACCCCAGCCGCCACGAGTAGCTACTGGGCGCGCACGCGCCGCATGCCGGCCGCCTCCTCGTCGAGCGCCTGCAGCGTGGGCGCGACGAGCGGATGCCGGCGGCCGGGCGACAGCAGCGCATAGACGTCGCGCGCGACGGTCATGCCGGCGATGGGTCGGAGAGCCAGGTCCTTGAACGGGTCCGCGAGCAGCTCGGCGACGAGCGTCACCGCCAGCCCGCGGATGATGAGCCCACGGATGGCGAGCTGGTCGTGGGTGATGGAGACCAGTCGCGGCTCGAAGCCCGCGGCCCGGCACGCCCGTACGATGACGCCGTCGGTGAGGGCCGCCGTCCAGTCGTCGTCGCGCAGGTCGGCGAGATCGACCTCGGTCTGCGAGGCGCAGGGGTGGTGGGGCGCCATGGCCACCATGAACTCCTCGTGGAGCAGATGGTGGCGCTTGATCCCCGGCGGCTCGGCGCGCGGCCACGTGGTGTCCTGGTAGGCGATGGCCAGGTCCAGCTCGCCGGAGGCCAGGCGGTTGGCAAGCTCCTCGCTCGTCCCCTCATCGAAGGTGACACGCGTGTCGGGGTGCTGGTGGCGTACCCGTGCGATCGCGGCGGGCACGAACGCGGCCAGGGCGCTGGGCAGGGCCCCGATCCGCAGCCGCGTGCGCTGTCCTTCGGCCGCCTCGGCCAGCTGGGTCGCGGCCAGGCCGAAGCGGTCGGCGATGGCATCGGCATGCTCGAGCAGGATCTCGCCCTCGGCGGTGAGGCGCAGGCCCCCGGGGCGGCGTTCCAAGAGCGGCACGCCGATCTCACGCTCCAGTGCCGCCACCTGGTTGGAGACCGACGGCTGCGACAGGGCGAGCGACCGCGCGGCCCGGGAGAACGACCGCTCGTGGGCCACGGCGCGGAAGGTGAGGACGCGGCGCGGGTCCATAGCCTCAGGCTATCTCACTGTAGAAATCATCATTTGAAGTTATACCGCGATCGGGCGACACTGAATCTCCGCTCCGACTCACACCCAGGAGGCTCGACACCCATGGCCACCGCGTCCACCGTCCCCACCCTCACGCTCAACGACGGCAACGAGATCCCGCAGCTCGGCTTCGGCGTCTTCCAGATCCCGCCCCCGGACACCGCCGAAGCGGTGCGCCTGGCGCTCGACGTCGGCTACCGCCACATCGACACCGCCGAGATGTACCGCAACGAGGCCGGTGTCGGCGAGGCGATCCGCTCCTCCGGGCACAGCCGCGACGAGGTGTTCATCACCAGCAAGCTGTCCAACGCCTGCCATCACCCCGACGACGCCCGCAAGGCGTTTGAGCACACCCTGTCCACGCTGGGCTCTGACTACGTGGACCTCTTCCTCATCCACTGGCCGCTGCCCACGCTCTACGGCGGCGACTACGTCTCGACGTGGAAGGTGATGGAGGAGTTCAAGGCGCAGGGCCGCGCGCGCTCGATAGGCGTCTCCAACTTCCAGGTGGCGCACCTGGAGCGACTGGCCGCCGAGACCGACGTCACCCCGGCGGTCAACCAGATCGAACTGCACCCGTATCTGCTCAACGACGAGGTCCGCCGCTACGGCGAGGACCGCGGCATCCTCACCGAGGCCTGGTCACCGATCGCCCAAGGGGGCGTCCTGGACGATCCCGCGATCACCGAGATCGCCGCCCGCCTCGAGCGCACGCCGGCCCAGGTGGTCCTCCGGTGGCACCTGCAGCGCGGAAGCATCGTCTTCCCCAAGTCAACGACGCCCTCGCGCATCGAGGAGAACTTCGACCTGTTCGGCTTCGAGCTCAGCGATGACGACGTGCAGGCGATCGAGGCGCTCGACAAGGGCGAGGCCGGGCGCACCGGACCCAATCCCGACGCCTTCGCCCACATCCCCGATTGAAGCTCGCGGTAGCCTGAGGTCCATGCTCGCTCGCCGTCGCGCCAACACCGAGATGACAGGCTTGCGCGCCGTCGGCGGTCATGTGATCGGCGCGCGGCTCATCGGCCCGACGAGCATGGGCCCCCTGGCGATCGCCGTGATGGCGGTCGGGGCGGTGGCCATCGGCCGGATCGCTATCGGCCGGGCCGTGATCCGTACCTTGAAGGCCGGCGAGGTGGAGATCGAGTCCCTGAAGGTCGGGCAGCTCGAGGTGGGCGGCCGGCAGTGGCCTGAGCCTCCGGGCCCGCCCGTCTCGCCGCCGGTCTAGCTTCGCGACCTGCCCGGGTCAGGCGTCCGCGGCGCCGTCACGCTCGTGCTCGGCGCTGCGCTCGTGGTGCGGCAGCCCGTCATCGGGCACGGGCTCGTAATCGGCCGCCTGGGACACGAACCAGTGGGCCGCCACCCGCAGGCCGGTGGGCTGGTCCAGCGTGCCCGCGGCGATGCTGATCGTCTCGCGCCGGGGCGGGTCCCAGAACAGGCTCGAACCGCACTCGCCGCAGAACCCTCGCCGCGCCCCGGCGTCGCTGCGCGGGCTGACCACCCAGCGCAGGCCGCGCCGCTGGGTCAGCACGAGGTCCTCACGGCGCGCCGCCGTACAGGCCGACGCGTGGCCGTTCCAGCGCCGGCACTCCTCGCAGTGGCAGATGAGGACGTCGCGCAGCGGGCCGCGGACCTCGTAGGCGACCGCGCCGCACAGGCAGCGACCCGTCGCGGCCTCAGCCATCCCTCCCCCTCTCCACCCGCGCCTCCCGGCGACGGACCGCCTGCAGCGCGCGGGCCTGGTGACCGTCCATCCACATCTCCCATCGGCCCGACGCGCTCTGGCGGGTGTCGTGAAAGCGGTAGGGCCGCCGCCCCCCGAACTCGAGTTGGCGCACGCGACCTGCACCGCCCAGCACCGACGCGATGCGGCGGCGAGGCCAGCCGAGGGCCTCCTCGATCTGGTGAAACGGCCGCGCGACATCGGGCACGCGCGCCAGCTCGCCCAGCAGCTCGCGCATGAGCTCGCTGCAGCGGTCATAGAAGCGGGCGATCTCGTCGCGCTCGTCCATCGCGTTATGAGGCGCATGCTGCGCCCGCATCAGAGCGTTCGAGGACCTCATGCCCGCACCGTCGAACCGGGTCCGCGCGCTCTGACTCAAACGTTTGTCCACTGTGCAAGCTGGGGCCGGGACGACTCGTTGATCAGATGTTTCCTCCAGGTCATTGCCGCAACCATGCTGAACCGATTCTCCCTCGTCGCGACCGTGCTCGTGGCCGCCGCGCTGAGCGCCTCCCCGGCGCTCGCCGCCAGCGGGCCCATTGGCGTGTGGAAACTCGACGAGGGCCACGGCACCACGGTCGCCGACAGCTCGGGCAACGGCAACAACGGCGTGCTGTCGGGCGGCGTGTCCTGGGTGGCCGGCGTCTTCGGTCCCGGGCTCGCCTTCGACGGCCAGAGCGGACAGGTGAAGGTCGCCGACAACGCTGCGCTTGAGCCCGCCGACACCGTGACGGTCAGCGCATGGTTCAAGAATGACGGGAGCCCGGGTTCGTACCGCTACATCCTCGCCAAGGGGACCCGCGGGTGCACCGCGGCCTCCTACGGCCTGTACACGGGACCCAACGGCGGCCTGCAGTTCTACGTCTCCCGCCAACGCGGCGCCGTCTACACCCGTTCGCCCGATGCCGGCCAGGGGATCTGGGACGGGCAGTGGCATCTCGCCGTCGGCACGTACGACGGCAGCAACGTCCGGCTCTACATCGACGGCGTCCAGGTCGGATCCGGCACGGCGTGGTCCGGCACGCTGGAGTACCTGCTCCCCAGCTCCAACGACTTCTACATCGGCAACTATCCCGGCTGCCAGCCCCGCTGGTTCCTCGGCGACATCGACGACGTCGACGTGTGGGACCGTGCCCTCTCCGCCGGCGACGTCAAGGCGCTGATGCCCACCTCCACCGCGCCGCCGACCACGGGAGCGGGCGGCAGCGGCGGGTCGGGCGGCGGCACCGGCTCTGGCCCGGGCGGGTCGGGCGCCGGCAGTGGCGGCAGTGGCGGCAGCGGCGGGGACGGCACCTCGAAGGACAGGCCGTCGATCCATGACCTCAGGCTCTCGACCTCCAGCGTGACGGTGAACTCCCACGGTCAGATCATCGCCCAGGGCGCTTCCGGGCTCTCGCTCACCTACACCGAGTCGGAGGCGGCCCAGCTGACGGTCACCCTGCTGCGCTCTGAGACCGGCGTGCGTCGCGGCGACCGCTGCGTGGCTCCGCCCCGCGATCACCACGGCCGGCTGCGGGGGTGCTCGCGCTACGTCGTGATCTCCACCCTCGGCCACTCTGACCGAGCCGGTCGCCTGACAGTGCACCTCAACCAGTTGCTGCATGGCAAGCTGACCCCGGGCAGTTACCGCCTCGACGTGACGCCGCGGGCCGACGGCAAGGTCGGCAGAACGGTGCACCTGCGCTTCGTCGTCCGCCGGGCGCACGCACACCGCTGAGCAACGTTCCCGGCGCCTGCCCCGCTCAGTGCCCGGAGGCTCGATACCACCGTGGGGAGGTGGTGGGCGGCGGGCGCAGGCGCGCCTTGACGACGATCAGCGACGGCGCCGGCGTGGTAACACTGTGGCGCAGGGTGTCCTCGAAGTCGGCGCCGAACCCCCGCACGGTGCTCGCCCCGATCCCGAACGAGCGCGCGAGCGCCGCGAAGTCGGGACCGACGAGGTCCACGCCGAACGGCTCGTCCCCGGCCAGTTCCTGATCGAAGCGCAGCATCCCGTAACCCCCGTCGTCGACGAGGACCACCGTGAGCGCGACCTGCGTCTGGGCCACGGTCGCCAGCTCGCCGCAGGCGAACAGGAACCCACCGTCGCCGCACACGCACACCGTCGGCCCGGCGTCCGCGAGCGCGGCGCCCAGCGAGGCCGGGAAGGCGAAGCCCAGCGTCCCCCACCCCATCGGATAGGCGAACGCGCGCGGCCGGGGCACGCGCCGGTAGCCCGCGAGCCAGTACCCGGGGATGCACATGTCAGCCACCACCACCGCGTCCGGAGGCAGGGCGCGATCCATGACAGAGATGAATCCGGCTGCGTCGGCGTCGTCGCTCAGGACCGCGGCCGCCACGGCGGCACGGACCTGCTCCAGGCGTGCCAGCATGGTCTCGGCGCCGTCGCGGGCGCCGACCGCCGCCGCCAGCTTCAGCGTGACCTCGCGCGCGTCGCCGGTGAGCGTGATGTCGGCGGTGTAGTTCTTGGTCGCGTCGGCGGGGTCGACGTTGACGCACACGAGCTTCGGCGGCTGGGGCATCAGCCAGTTCTGGGTCATCACGCCGTCGAAGTCGGTCCCGATCCCCAGGACCAGGTCCGCTTCGTCCCACAGCACGCCGACCTCCGGCGCGTGGACCGGGCCGGCGACCGTCCAGGGATCATCGGGGGCCACCAGGCCGCGGCTCATGTACGTAGTGAGGACCGGCGCGCACAGCTTCTGCGCCAGCGCGGCGACGGCGTCACCGGCATCGGCGCGCAGCGCGCCCCCGCCCGCCCAGATGAGCGGGCGGCGCGCCGCTGCGATGAGCTCCACGGCCTCGTCCAGGCCGGCGCCGTCGAAGGCGGGCGGCCGCGGCTGGGGCGGCAGTTGCGCCGGAAGCTCGGGGCCCGGCCGGCGCAAGAGGTCGGTGGGCACGCCGAGGTAGACGGGGCCGCTCGGCGCCGCCAGGGCCGCCTGGCCGCCCGCCACCACGGCGTCGCCGATCTGGGCGGCGGTGGTGACCAGCGTCGCCGCCTTGGTCACCGGGGCGAACATCGCGGTCTGGTCGCGAGTCTCGTGCAGGCTGCCGCGGTAGGTGTTCGGGCGTCGGATGGCGGCTGGGATGTCGGTGGCGATGACCAACACCGGCGAGCCGGACGCCATCGCCTCCCCCGTCGCGCCCAGCGTGTTGGCGGCGCCGGGGCCAGTGGTCACCACGGCCACGCCCAGGCGACCCGTGGCGCGGGCGTAGCCGTCGGCGGCGTAGACCGCCGACTGCTCGTGGCGGACGCCGACCAGCTTGATGCGCGACTCCGCCAGGGCCTTCCAGATGGCGAGGTTGTGCACGCCGGGCAGCCCGAAGGCGACCGAGACGCCCAGCCGCTCGAGCGCCTGTACGACGCGCACCGCCGCGGTGGCCGGCGCGATCTCGATGTGGGGGTCGGCGTCAGACAACGTTGTACTCCGGGCGCAGCATGGCATCGCTGAAGCGCCCGACGCTGAGCGGGGCGATGTCGACGAAGGGCGGGCGCTCGAGGACCAGATCACGCAGGATCTCACCGACAGCGGGTCCCTGCAGAAACCCGTGGCCCGAGAAGCCAGTGGCATAGAGAAAGCGGCTGATGCGCTCAGACTCGCCGATGATCGCGTTGTGGTCGGGCGTGACCTCATAGAGCCCGGCCCAGCCGCCCTTGATCCCAGCCTCGGCAATGCGCGGCGCCCGGCGCGACGCGACCTCCAGCAGGTCCGGGACCCAATCGTCGGTGGTCCCCAGCGCGAACCCGGGGCGCTCCCCGGGGTGCGACATGCCCATCAGCAGCCCCGGGCCCTCCCGGTGAAAGTAGAAGCTCGAGGCGAAGTCGATGGTGAACGGCAGGTCTGGCGGCAGTCCGTCCATCGGCTCGGTGAAGAGAATCTGCCGGCGCACCGGGGTGACCGGGAGCGCCACTCCGGCCATCTCGCCGCACGCCCGTGACCAGGCGCCG
>DASXCN010000070.1:0-7251 GCA_036491155.1 Solirubrobacteraceae bacterium
TCGCAGATCGCCTACAAGGCCGAGAGCGAGATCGTCGACTCCGACCGCCCCGTCGAGGACTACATCTCGCGGATCCTGCCCCAGAAGCTGACCTTGGACCGCCTCTACGCCCGGACCGCGTCGCTGACCCTGGACCTGCGCATCCTCTGGTGGACCTTCGTCACCGTGGGGCTGCGCCATCCCGTCTCGGTCAATCGGGTCAACGCGGCGATGAACCTGCGCCGCCGTCGACCGGCGCTGCCGCCGGCGCCCGCCCCGGAGCCGGAGCTCCCGGAGTCAGCCCTGCCGGTGGAGGCGTAGGGCGGAATCGATCCCCCCGGCCTCCATGGGCGGGATCGGCCCCTCGAGGCTGAACGCGGAGGGCCGCAGCTCCAGCGCCTCCAGCGCGCGCTCGTATTCGTGCGTGGTCCCGATGTCGTACCACTCGGCGTCGCAGGGGAATGCAGCGACCCGCTCCCCGGCATCCAGCAGCTTGAGGACGAGATCCGGGAACTGGCAGCTGCCGCCGGGCAGATACTCCAGGACCCTGGGCTCGTAGACGTAGATGCCCATGCTCACCTCGTAATGCAGCGAAGGCTTCTCGCGGTAGTCGGTGATCAGACCCCCCTCGCTGACGATGACGCCGAGGTCGATGTCCACGCGCTTGGCCTGGGTGGCGACCGTCAGCGCAGCGTCGTGCTCGCGGTGGTAATCCACGAGCTCGCGGTAGTCCAGCGTGGTGAGGACGTCGCCGTTCATGGCGATGAAGGTCTCGTCGAGTCCGGCGACGGTGCCAAGCGCGCCGGCGGTGCCGAGCGGCTCGTCCTCCCAGTGCCAGCGCAGCTCGAGGTCGACCGGCAGCTTGTCCTGCTGGGAGAAGTACACGCGGATGAGCTCGCCCAGGTGACCGACGCACACGTCCACCGAGGTCACGCCGCAGGCCGCCAGCCGCCGGATGATGTGCTCCAGGATCGGTCGATCGCCGACGGGAACGAGCGGCTTGGGAAGAATGGTGGTGTAGGGGCGAAGCCTCATGCCCAACCCACCGGCGAGGATGACGGCTCTCATATCACGTACTCATCGGCTCGATAGCGGTTGGTGTTGAGTCCCACCCACTCGATCGTCTGCTCCAGCCCCTCGCGCAGCGGCACCTGCGGCTCCCAGCCGAGCAGGTCACGCGCCCGCGTGGGCTCTGACAGCAGCAACTCGACCTCGCTGTTGGCGGGCCTCACGCGAGCCTCGTCGAGCACCGGACGCAGCTCCTTGCCCATCAAGTCCCCGACCAGATCGACGATGTCGCCGACGGATACCGCGTGCCCGGTTCCCAGCTGGATGGTCTGCCCCACCGCATCCGGCGCGGTGGCCGCGGCCACCATGCCGGCCGCCGTATCCGCGACGAACGTCAGGTCGCGGCGCGGGTGCAGCGATCCGAGCCTCAGCGTGTCGCCCGCCAGCGCCTGGCTGATGATGGTGGGGATGATCGCCCGCGCGGACTGGCGGGGACCGTAGGTGTTGAACGGCCGCAGCACCACCATCGGCAGGTCGAAGGACCGGTGCCAGCTGTCCATCAGCTTGTCGGCGGCCAGTTTGCTCGCCGCATACGGTGACTGCGGCTCCAGCGGGTGGGCCTCGGTGATCGGCACCTGCTGGGCGCTGCCGTAGACCTCGCTGGTCGAGGTGTGGACGACCCGTTGAACGCCGGCAGCGAGACAGGCCTGCGCGACGTTCAGGGTGCCGAGCACGTTGACCTCGAAGAAGTCGCGCGGATTGACGTAGGAGTATGGGATGGCGATCTGCGCCCCCAGGTGCAGCACCACCTCCGCGCCCTTCACCGCCCGGCTGACCGACTCGATGTCGCGTAACTCCCCCAGGACGACCTGCACCTCAGACCCCACCGCAGGGGAGATCCAGTCCAGCGTCCCACGCTCGTTGCGGCTGTTGTAGCGGACCAGTGCGGTGACCGCCGCGCCCTCTGCCACGAGCCTCTCCACAAGATGCCCGCCGATGAAGCCACCGCCCCCGGTGACGAGGACGGGGCGGCCAGACAGGGAGCTCATCGGGTCGGATCCTAGTGGGACCGCGCTAGTCCCCGACGCGCTCACGGATGAGCCGCGTAACCTCGCCGCCGTCGGCGCGGCCCTTGGTCTCACGCATCACATAGCCGACCAGCGGCCCGATCGCCTTCATGTTGCCCTCCTTGACCTTGGCCGCCGCGTCCGGGTCTGAGGCGATGGCCGCATCGACGATCGCCACCAGGCCGTTGCCGTCGCCATCGCCATCGCCAGCGCTGATCGCGCCCAGGCCCTCGCGCTCGACGATCGCCGCCGGCTCCCCGCCCTCCTCCACCAGGTTGGTGAGGACCTCACGGGCCGCGTCGCGGCTGACCTCCTTGGCCGAGACCATCGCGGCCAGCGCCGACAGGGCACCAGGTGCCACCCGGCTTTCTGCCGGATCGGCCCCGGAGCCGATGCGCTCCACCAGCTGCGGGATCCAGTTGGCCACCTCGACGGAGGTGACCTTGCCCGCCGGGGCCTCGGCCACCGCGCGCTCGTAGTAGTCGGCCAGCTCCCGGCGGAAGGCCAGGTCACGCGCCATCCCGGAGGCCAGCCCCAGCTCGCGCTCGAAGCGCGCCATGCGCTCGGCCGGCAGCTCGGGCACGGCGGCCTGCGCGGCGGCAAGGATCTCGTCGGTGACCAGCAGGGGCACGAGGTCGGGCTCGGGGAAGTAGCGGTAGTCGTGCGCCTCCTCCTTGGAGCGCAGCGACGTGAGCCGGTCGCTCACCGGGTCGTAGTGCAGCGTCTCTCCGACCACGCCCGTGCCGGACTCCACGAGCGTCGTCTGACGCTCGATCTCGGCACGGATCCCTCGCTCCAGGAACCGGAACGAGTTCATGTTCTTCAGCTCCGCCTTGGTGCCCAGCTCGCTCGAGCCCACCGGGCGGATCGACACGTTGGCGTCGCAGCGCAGCGACCCCTCGTCCATGTTGACGTCCGACACCCCCAACTGGCGCAGCGTCGTGCGCAGCAGGATCAGCCACTCGTGCGCCTGCTGGGGGGACTGCAGATCAGGCTCGGTGACGATCTCCACCAGCGGCGTGCCGCAGCGGTTGAAGTCCACGACGCTGCGGTCAGATCCGTGGATGCGCCCGCTCTCGCCGACGTGGACGAGCTTGGCGGCGTCCTCCTCCAGGTGCACGCGGTGGATCCGCACATCATCGAGATGACCGCCCCGGCAGATGGGCTCGTCGTACTGGGAGATCTGGTAGGCCTTGGGCGAGTCGGGATAGAAGTAGTTCTTGCGGTGAAAGATCGACCGTGGAGCGATGTCGGAGCCCAAGGCCAGGCCGATCATCACCGCGAAGTCCACGGCGCGGGCGTTGACGACCGGGAGCGCGCCCGGGAGGCCCAGGCACACCGGGCAGCAATGGATGTTGGGCGGGTCCCCGAAGGACAGCTCGCAGCCGCAGAACATCTTGGTCCGGGTCTTGAGCTGGACATGGATCTCCAACCCGATGACGGGCTCGTAGCCGCTCATACCCGCGGCGTCTTCCCGTCAAAGCCGATCGCTTGCTCCAGGGCGTACGCCGCGTCGATCAGCCGGCTCTCCGAGAACGCCGGCCCGGCGAGCTGGAAGCCGACCGGGAGGCCGTCGCTCAGTCCCGACGGGATGGAGATCCCGGGGATGCCGGCCAGCGACATCGGGACCGTGCAGAAGTCGTTGAGGTACATGGCCAGCGGGTCGGCGGTCTTGGACCCCAGTTCGAAGGCCGTCCACGGGCTCGTCGGCGTGACCACGAAGTCAAACTCGCCAAAGACGGTCCGGAAGTCCTCTGAGATCTTCGTACGCACCCTCAGCGCGGTCCCGTAGTACGCGTCGTAGTAGCCGCTTGAGAGCGCGTACGTGCCGAGCATGATCCGCCGCTTGACCTCGGGTCCGAAACCGGTTGCGCGCGTGCGGCTGTACATCGTGTTCAGGTCGGTGTCCCCGGCGACGCGCAGCCCGTAGCGCACCCCGTCGTAGCGAGCGAGGTTGGCCGAGGCTTCGGCGGGGGCGATCAGGTAATACGCCGACAACGCGTGTGGAGCGTGCGGCAGGTGGCAGGTGTCAACGGTGGCGCCGAGGCTCTCGGCGAGTTTGAGCGTGGCCTCGAAGTTCTCCCGCACGCCCGCCTCGATCCCCGCGTCTTCGTCGGAGCCGCCCAACAACTCCTCAGGGACGCCGAGGCGGATCCCCTTGAGGTCCTGCGCCGTGGGCATCCGGATCGGCTCCGGGATCGCCACCGAGGTCGAGTCGCGGGGGTCGTGGCCGACCATGTGGGAGAGCAGCAGCGCACCGTCGGTCACGTTCCGCGTCAACGGGCCCGCCTGGTCCAGTGAGGACGCGAAGGCGATCATCCCCCACCGCGAGCACGCGCCGTAGGTCGGCTTGATCCCCACGATCCCGCACAGGGCCGCGGGCTGGCGGATCGAGCCGCCGGTGTCGGTGCCGAACGCCCACGGCGCCAGGCCGGCCGCGACTGAGGCGGCGCTGCCGCCCGACGAGCCGCCGGGTACGCGCGCGCGGTCCCACGGATTCAGGACCGGCCCGAAGGCCGAGTTCTCGTTGGACGAGCCCATGGCGAACTCGTCCTGGTTGGTCTTGCCCAGCAGCGTCGCGCCGGCCCGCGTGGCGTTGGCGACGACGGTGGCGGTGTACGGCGGCCGGTAGCCCTCGAGGATCTTGCTTCCCGCCTGGCTGGGGACGCCCTCAGTGCAGAACAGGTCCTTGACCGCGAGGGGCACGCCGGCCAGCGGCGCATCGGCGTCAGCGGCGGGCGCGTCGCCGGCGACCCAGGTGAAGGCATTGAGCTCGTCGGCCGCCGCCCGGGTCCGGTAGGCCTCAAACACCTCGGCCGCGTGGATTTCCCGCGCGCGCAGCTTGGCGGCCGCCTCGGCCGCGGTCAGCTCGATGAGCTCGCTCACGGCCGGCTCCGCCGCGGCTGCCATGTCCTGCCGGCGCGCGTCATTCCCCGCTCGGACCGGGGCTGGGCACGCCGAACCCGCCGTCGACGGGCTCAGGAGCGGCGGCCAGGATCACGTCGCGGTCCAGGCACGGCTCCGGCTCGTCGGCACGCATCACGCCGGCCAGGTCAACGGCGTGCGAGGTCGGCGGCACGCCGTCGAGGTTCAGCTCGCGGATGCGCTCGACGTGTTCGAGCACTTTGGAGAGCTCAACCCCCATCCGCTCGACCTCCTCGTCGTCGAGCTCCAGCTTGGCCAGCTTGGCCACGTGAAGTACCTGCGCGCGCTCGAGGGTCACGCCCCCGAGTTTAGGGCGGCCTTCTCACGCGTGTCCCCTCAGCGTGGCTCGCCGGCTCCGGTGAGCTTGACGGTCTCGACGGGATGGTCCGGGCCGGGCGTCCACCCCTGCTCCTCGCGCAGCGACATGAACACGCCCGCGGCGAGCGCGGCGCTTGCTACCAGCCCCGCGAAGCCTCCCACCAGCGGGCTCCCCGCACCGGTGAGCAGGCGGATGAGCAGTGCGATCGTCGTGATCGCCGACAGCGGGAACAACGCCTGGTCGAGCGCCACCGGCAGCGCGGGCGCGGACCGCGTCGCCTGTAGGTAGCCCAGCAGTAGGCCCAGCGCGGCGCAGACCAGGATCAGCCACCGCAGCGTCGGCAGGCTCGTCCACGCATTCGCCTGGGTGTGACGGCCGCCGGCATCGGAGAACCACGGCACGGCGAAGACCAGCACCACCAGCACCGCCGCGCTCAGCGTGGCGATGATTTCGCCGCGGCGAAGGCGCGAAAGACGTACCACCGCCGCGGCGACCTGCTCGATCTATCGGCCGACGTGGATGTTCCCCACCAGCGACGCGCCGCTGCGCGCCTGGAACGCGACCCACACGAGTCCCACGGTGAGGACGACGGCCGCGTAGAAGCCGAAGCCGAAGTCCGAGAAATGGATGTTGAACACGAACTTCAGTGCGACGAACACGGCCGTCACACAGGCAAGGACGAAGCGCGTCTGCGTTCGGCTGCCGCCGATGTTCGGCAGCGCCGTGCCCGGGGAGAGGCGCTCCACTCCGAGATCGGCGATGAGCACGACCGCGGACAGCACGGCCAGAATGCCGAACGCGCCATCCGGAGCGTCGGTCGCCGTCAACGTGGCCGAGGCCGAAACCGGGCCGACGCTAAAGCTGATGCTGAACCAGGGCAGGAACAGCAGGTCAATGATCAGCAGCAGAGCCACTGCCCCCAGGATCCAGTCATCCCGAGATACCGAGTCGAACTTCACGAAGCCCCTCCTATTGGTTGGTCACCGATCGTGACATTGCGAACAATGTGTTCGCTATACAACGACGCCCTCCTCTGATTTCTCCTTCCAGAGGTCACCAAAAGTACAGCTTGGAGCATCGAGCGGCTACGACTGTGACGAGCGTCGCGCCGGCAGATGCGGCCGGCGCCGGCGCGGCGGCGCGGTCCCGGCGGCGCGCACGCGGGCGCGCTGCTCGCGAATCGCCTCATAGCCGCCCCACGCGATGCCCAACGCGCACAGCAGCCCGAGGAACGCTCCGAGCTTCTGGTCGACGACCCGCGTCGGGGCGGGCAGGACGATGAGCACCCGGTAGATGAGCAGGATCGCGCTGAGCGCGCCCAGGGCGGCGACGATGAGGCTGGTGTCAGTCTTGTTGCCGTGCTGTCGCTGTGAGGCGTGCAGCACCACCGCGCCGACGGAGGCCACGATCGTCGCCAGCAGAACCCATCGGGTCACGGTGAGACCGTGCCACGCGTTCTCCGCGGTCGACACCGCGGGACGCACCGCGGAGGGGTCGGGGACGCCGGCGACGCCGTACCACTTGGTGGCGAACATGATCGCCAGCAGCGCCAGGGCGCTGGTGGCGCTGACCAGCGCGCCCACCCGGATGCGCGGGGCCCGCACCGCCCGGCCGCCGGCGGCCTCCTCGCCGCTGGAGGGGGCCTGCTGGTCCTTCGTCGCCGTCGCCATCAGCGCTCCACGGTATTGGATCCGCGGGGGTCGCTGGGCACGTCAGCGTTTGGAGATCGGCGCCAGGTCGGCGACGAGCTTGCGTTCGCTCCCGCTCTGGCTGAAGCGGATGACCACGATCCCGCCGGGCTCGAGCCCCGTCACCACGCCCTCGCCGAACGCCGCGTGGACCACGTCGTCGCCGAGGCGGAACGCGGGCGGCGGCGGCTGGTCGCGGCTCGGCAGGTCGCGGCCGGGCGCGCCCGAGGACGGTGATTCCCACGAAGTCACGCGCGCGCGAATG